>CATPAP010000258.1 GCA_955651875.1 Candidatus Dormiibacterota bacterium | reverse complement strand
CAATCTCGACATCGACGACATCTCCGGCCCGGAGGCAGGGAGTGTCGGGGCGACCGAGCGCGACCCCAGCCGGCGTCCCGGTGTTGATGACGTCGCCGGGTTCAAGCACCATGAACTGACACGTCTCATGCGCAGCTTCCGTTGAGAGATCGACGGTGGGGCCGGTAAGCGGGCATTAGTCCGGGCGCACTCCGAGCGTCACCATGATGTTGGCGTACGCCCGGCGGTCACCGGTCGCGATCAGCAAGGTCACATCGTCGGCACGGGCGGCGTCGTAGAAAGCGAAGCGGTCGAGCCCGGTGAGGGGGACATCGGGGAGCAGGGTCCGGAACTCCTCGAATATCGGCGGAGTGGCCACATCCGCCGGCGGTGACATGACGGTCGCCGCTTCCACAGCGACTGCATCGAGGAGCACCTCGAGGACCTCGGTGACCAGCGGCCGATCCGGTGTGAAGTTCAAGTGGACGATGGTGGCACGCCGAGCAGCCCCCGTGCTGTGCGGGTAGTGTCCGTCGCTGACGAGAACCTTTGCACCATGGCCTGCGGCGGCCAGCGCTGCAAGGATCTGCGGATGTGTCAGTCGGTAGCGCAGCATGTCGGTAATGCCGATCTGGCGGTGACGTTGGCACGGTGGCCACCAGGAGCGGTCGCCCCTCGGGAAGATGGCGCGACCCTCGACGTATCAAGCATCTCGAACCCCGGTCCACGCGGGCCCTGCGGGGTAACGGAACCTCTCGAGCGCTTCAGGCTTAAGGTCGGCGCTGAATCCGGCTCTTTCGGGCGCCAGGTAGCGGCCACCCCGGATCGTGACCGGATCAACGAAGTGCTCATGCAGGTGGTCCACATATTCGATCACACGGTCTTGCCAGCTGCCCGAAACGGCCACGAAGTCGAACATCGAGAGGTGCTGTACGAGTTCACACAAACCAACGCCGCCGGCGTGCGGGCATACCGGGACGCTGAACTTAGCAGCGAGGAGCAGGATCGCCACGTTCTCGTTTACCCCCCCGACACGCGTCGCGTCAAGCTGGACAAAGTCGATTGCAGATGCTTGCAACAGTTGCTTGAACACGATGCGGTTCTGCGCGTGTTCCCCGGTAGCCACCCCGATCGGCGCCACGGCCCGTCTTATGGCGGCGTGACCGAGGATGTCATCGGGGGACGTCGGTTCCTCGATCCACCACACGTCGAACTCGGCGAGCCGCCGCACCCACTCAATGGCCGCGGGCACGTCCCAGCGCTGATTCGCGTCGACCGCGATCCGCACCTCAGGACCGACGGCCTGGCGGGCGATGGCGAGCCGACGCAGATCGTCATCCAAGTCGGCACCGACCTTGAGCTTGATCTGAGAGTAGCCCGCCGCCACGGCCTCCTTGGCGAGCAGGGCAAGCTTGTCGTCGTCGTAGCCGAGCCAGCCCGGGGTTGTGGTGTAGGCCGGATAGCCCTCGGCACGCAATCGGGCGGTCCGCTCGGGCCTTCCTGGTTCGGCAGCGCGAAGGATCACCACAGCCTCTTCCGGCGTCAGTGCATCCGAGAGATAACGCCAGTCGACGAGCCCCACGATCTTTTCCGGGGACAATTCGGAGAGCAGCAGCCACAACGGCTTCTCCGCGACCTTCGCGGCAAGGTCCCAGGCGGCGTTGACGACGGCTCCGATGGCCATGTGCATAACACCCTTCTCGGGACCGAGCCACCGCAACTGCGAGTCACTCGTCAGCTCGCGATAGAAGCCGCCGAGGTCGCCCGTGATCTCGGCCACGGGACGCCCTACCAGATAGGGCGCGAGGGAACTGATGGCGGCGGCTGCAACCTCGTTGCCGCGCCCGATTGTGAAGATGAATCCATGGCCCTCCGGACCGGAGGTGGTGCGCAGCACGACATAGGCGGCCGAATAGTCGGGGTCGAGGTTCATGGCGTCCGAGCCGTCGAGCTCCCGAGAGGTCGGGAAGCGGACGTCGTGCACCTCGACCGCCAGGATCCTGTCCACCGGCAATACGACCCCCAACCGGCTCGACGGCTGCTCGCGCGCCTGGGGAACGCCCGTGCGCGGCTCGTCTGTCACGCGTGGCTCCATCATGCCTGCGCCGCGCGCTGAGTCGGACCGCGTCCGCCCCCAAGGCTTGTTGATCGTGGAGGGTAGTCTAGAGCGCGTGCGGATCAACGTGAGGGTCAGCGCCCTATAGCCCCAAGACGATGCGGGTTTGCCGTCGGTAGGAGAGCCGCTTCGGCGAATGCGAAACTAGCCGGATGGCAGATCACGTGGCTCTTGATAGCCAGAGCCGGAGTGACCACTGGGACGCGACCTACCGGCGTGCCGCGCCGACCCTACTGAGTTGGTATCAGCAGGAGCCGACGGTATCCCTTGAACTGCTCGAGGCGCTGAAGGTCCCGAGCAACGCGGTGGTGATCGACGTCGGAGGTGGGGCTTCAAATCTGGTCGACGCGCTGCGCTTGAGAGGGTTTCTTGACGTCTCGGTGTTGGATGTCTCCGAGGCCGCCATCGTCCTCACTCGCGATCGGGTGGGCGACGCTGTAGGGGTCCAGTTGCTGCACATGGACGCCCTCTCCTGGAGGCCCTCTCGTCGCTACGACCTGTGGCACGACCGGGCAGTGTTCCACTTCCTCGTCGACGCGACCGACAGGCAACGCTACCTCGCCGTCCTCCAAGCTGCCGTGCGACCGCGCAGCCACGCAATAATCGCCACCTTCGCGCCCGACGGTCCGGAGCACTGCTCCGGCTTGCCGGTCGCACGATACGGACCGGCCGATTTGGCCTCACTCCTCGCCGGCTTGTTCGAGATCGTAGAAGTCCGCCGCGAGGAACACACTACGCCCGGCGGGATCACGCAGCCGTTCACTTGGGTCGCCGCGCGTGCCTCACGTTGACCGTGACACCGCGGCCTCCATTGACGAAGTCCTCGCCCAAGCGCGCCGCAAGCTCAAGCGCCTATCTCCGCAGGAGGCGCTGGACGCCATGCTCGATGGAGCGCTGCTCATTGACACTCGGCCGGTCGAGCAACGACAACGCCACGGTTCCATCCCTGGTGCGCTCGTCATAGACCGGAACGTCCTCGAGTGGCGTCTCGATCCCACCTCTCCGCATCACATCCCCGAGATGACGCACCGAGATCGGGTCGTTATCGCAATCTGCAACCAAGGCTACTCCTCCAGCCTCGCCGCGGCCACGCTCCAGCACCTTGGTCTCCGTCATGCAACGGACGTCATCGGTGGCTTCGAGTCGTGGGTGGCATCCGGACTGCCAGTGGTGCCCTGGATCCCGGGTTCCGCCCCCGCCTCCAGCGCGTGAACCGATGATGACCCCGCTGACCGGTGCCTCGCGAATTGCGAGCTACTACACAGCGACCGCAGCAGCGTATCGAGACCTGTGGGCACCGCTCCTGCGGCCGGCAGGTCGCCGGCTGCTTGACGACCTGCCGTTGGGAGAGGCGCGACACATCGTCGACATCGGTACCGGGGTCGGAACTCTCCTTCCGTATCTACGAAAGGCTTCGCCACACGCGGTCATCATCGGTGTCGACCCAGCCGCCGGCATGCTTTCGCTCGCCCCGCCGGACTTTCCGCTGGTGGTCGCGGATGTTACGAACCTGCCTTTTGTCACGGGAGCATTCGATGTGGCCGTGCTCGCTTTCATGCTCTTCCATGTATCGGACCCTGTCGCCGCACTCCGGGAGGTCAGGAGGGTGCTCGCGACTGACGGTGTAATCGGGCTGACCACCTGGGGACCCGCACCGAGTTTTCGCGCCGAAGACATTTGGAACGAGGAACTGGATGCTCACGGGGCACCGCCCGATCCGACGCAATCCACACGCGCCTTGATGGATACGCCCGAGAAGGTGTCCGGATTGCTCGAGAGTAGTGGGTTCCGCACTCTCTCCCTCCACGTTGAGCCGTGGCGCCAATTGATGACCGTGGAGCAAGTTGTTGCACTGCGTACCAGCCTCGGTGCGCCAGGTCGGCGTCTGGCGACCCTGGACCCGCAACCGCGCGATAGTTGCATCAGTCGTGCTTGTCAGCGCCTCTTGGGGTTGGACGAGGATGCGCTAACCGACAAAGACGACGTCATCTACGCGACGGCTACTCCGAGCGGGGGTCGAGACGAGATCCGCGGTGGAGCTGCTGATCACTCGGCGCCTCCACCCTGATCAGGCTCGCCCGGGAGCGACCACTTGGTCCAAGCAATCATCGGAGAGCGACCCCGACTCCGGTGTTTCAGGTATAGCCGCCGGCTGGCACGCTGATCCGGTCAGACGGACCCGGAACAAGCCGTGTGTTCACGGCTGAACCGAAACGAGAGCGTTTTTGACAGCCGGACGAGCAAGAAGCCGAGGCGCGAGTTCCGGTGCCAATGAACTCGTTGACACGCCAGGGTGTCGGATCCGGATTCCCACGGATCGCTCAACGGGGTTGCGCGTTATCACCGCCTTTTGGACGTAATGAGCAGCCCGTCCGGGAGCGTCCATCCACGTTCACCGGGGGACCAAGCGGAGTCACCGTGGGGGTCAAATTGCCGGCATTTGATCTTGTCAATCGCCGCAAAAGCTGTGCCGCCAAGGATCGGAAATCCCTTGTTGCATAAGGGATTTGGCGGAGCGAGAGGGATTCGAACCCTCGATCCGAGTTACCCCGGATACCGCATTTCCAGTTCGGGTGAGGGACGTCCGCGCACGTCCATGGTCGTCCCTCCTGATCTCGATCACCGCCCGATTGACGCGCTCACCGTCCATGCGAGTCCCGCCTCGTCCGGGCTGGTGGGGGTCAACGCGGGGGTCAGAAAAGGTCAGAGTTGTCACCAATCCCGCCGGCAGAGCATGGAGCCTCTCGACGTCAGTGAGCCGCACTTCGCTCCTTCCGAGCGCCCTATTCTGCTGAGAGCGGGTGACCCCCACTCTGACCAGTCGCCGCCGATGCCTCACGGCGTGCAGCGCCACCGTCGGCCCTAGCGCAGGATCAAGTGCGCAGCCGCGTATGCCAGCCCCAGGCCCACGAGAACGCCGGCTTCGAGGCGTCCGACGCGACCACGGGCGAGGAATACCGCGGCCACCGCGCAGGCGACCACCAGGGCGGGCCAGTGGAGGAGGCGCGTGAGGTGAGGGACGGCGACCGGGGTGAGCAGCGCAATCAAGCCGAGGTTGAAGAGCAGGAAGTAGAGGACCGTCCCGACGACGTTGCCGGCCGCGACGTCAGGGTACCCTCGGCGCGCTGGGATGACCTGCCGGATGACCTCCTCGGCTTCACTCGCGGCGGGGGTCACGACCATCCCCATGAGAAGAGCTGGCACGCCAAAGGCCGAGATTACCCCGGTCGCTCCGCGGGCGACCAGCTCCCCACCGATCGTGATGACCACGATGCCGCCAATGGTGAACAGGACGATCTTCCATGTGGGGCGGGCTTCATCGTCATCGTGCTGCTCTGTTTCCAGGAATCGATGACCCCGTGCGGTCCGGACCAAGTACGTCATGGCGATCACGAAACCAAGTAACAGCACCCCGCCCGCCAGGCGGGAGGTGACGCCGCCGATCAGGCTGACACCCGCAAGGAGCGGCATCCCAGCCAGCAGAACCGGTATGCCCCTCGGTAGCGACACCCGTAGCGGCGCTATGAGCGCCCCGAGACCGAGGGCAAAGCACACCAGGAAGACCGCACCACCGAAGGCGGTTCCGAGAGCTATCTCGGCATCGCCTCGGCTGCCAGCGGCGAGACCGACGGCGACGTTCTCCGCCTCCAAGCCCGACAGCAGTGCGCTGGCCACAAATGGGGCGACGTGGAGAAGACGGGCCGCCCCAACCAATCCCTCGAGAAGCCGCTCCGTTGCGGCCACCACAAGAAAAACGCCCGCCGACGAAGGCCGCGACAGACCCAAGGGCAGACACGCGGGGATGGTAGTCGGCACACCGCCTTCAGGTCCTCGATGTGGCATGACGTCCGCGACGGATGCCCCGAAGCGCCGGAATGCTGAGGTGTCGGGGAAGGGAAAGAGAGCCCTGCGAGCTGCTCCGGAAGTGGCCCAGGCGGCGAAGGCTTACAGCTGGGTCGCCCCTAGTCGATCAGCTGTATCGCCGCGCGAACGGCCGGGGTCATCGCGGGATTCAGTTGGTAGAACGCCCACACGCCCCGCTTCAGCGAGGTCACGATGCCGGCGTCCCGGAGCTTGCCGAGATGGTGGCTGACGGTGGGCTGACCTAGCTCGAAGGCAGCCGTGAAGTCGCACACGCACACCGGCTCCGTCGCAGCGGCCAGGATGTGGACGATCTGGACACGGGTCGGGTCCCCGAGAACCTTGTAGATCCCGGAGAGCTCGTCCACCCGGGTCTCTAAGAGCGGCGCCGCGACCGGCTGACAGCAACCCTTGACCCGGTCGGGGGTTAGCAGTGGGGTCGCGACGGTCGAGCTGGTCATCGACTCATTGTACGCATTGACAGGCGTCGATGCGAAGGCGTACCGTTCCGGCATTGATCGACGGTCTTCGATACGAGGAGGAAGCCCGATGCCCTGCGACTGCCCCTGTGGAAGCTGCCCCTGCCCATGCCCATGCGCAGCTGGCCGTTGACGACTGACACCTCGACAGCAACCGACGACAACGCATCTGAGACGGCCGGAGAGAAGCTGCGGGAGACGGTACGTACCCGGTACGCAGCGGCAGCGCGGGCCGTAAGCCAGGCCGAACCAACCAGCGCCGAAGCTGCGATGTTGACCGCCGAGACCGACGGATGTTGTGGCGCACCCGCCGGTGTGCCGAGTTGCTGCGGTCCAGCCGACAAGGGAGTCATCACCCGCGACCTGTACTCCGTCAACGAGGTGGCCGAGCTGCCCTCGACCGCCGTGCTGGCATCTCTCGGCTGCGGCAACCCGACGGCCCTGGCCCAACTTCACCCCGGTGAGACCGTCCTTGACCTCGGTTCTGGCGGCGGCATCGACGTCCTCCTCGCCGCGCGCCGGGTCGGTCCGACCGGCTTCGTCTATGGCATCGACATGACCGACGAGATGCTCGCCCTTGCCGAGCGCAATGCCGCGGAGCAGAAGGCCACGAACGTCAAGTTCCTCAAGGGAACCATCGAGGCCATCCCGCTCCCCGACGACAGTGTCGACGTACTCATCTCCAACTGCGTCATCAATTTGAGCGCCGACAAGGGCCAGGTCCTGCGTGAGGCGTTCAGGGTGCTGAAGCCGAGCGGGCGCTTCGCCGTGTCCGACGTCGTCGTGCAGGGCCATCTGCCTGAGGACGCTCGGCGCAGCGTGGAGCTGTGGGTCGGCTGCGTCGCCGGCGCCCTCGAGGAGGATACGTACCGCACCCTCCTCGCCAACGCTGGATTCGACGACATCGGCGTTGAGGTGACGCGTGACTACAGCGCTGAGAAGCTCGGCGACATCGACACCCCCGCCCAAGCCGAGGCCTTCCAATCCGTGGAGGCCAACGGCGGCCGTGTGGTCAGCGCGTTCGTCCGCGCACGCAAGCCGGGGACTATGTAGGGGGTGGCGTCGATCGCTCGACGAATGCTCGCCGAGTTCCTGGGCACGGCGCTGCTGCTCATGGTCGTCATCGGCTCCGGCCATCCGACGGCCTGTACTCGCCTGGCCCGCTCGCGTGCGCGCCGCATACGACGGGCCGATGTGCGTTTGGTACTATCCGCGGCTAGTAACCGTACGGCACCGCGTGCCGACAGGGATGAATGTGCGAAGCGCGCGCGATCGAGCCCTCGAGCTCTTGGGACCGTTGGAGGCCCGGATCATGGAGGCGGCGTGGGCGGGCCGCCTGCCTGATCCCTTCGTCGTCCGCGATGTTCACGAGAACCTCTCCGACCTCGCCTATACGACTGTCATGACAACCGTGAACAGGCTCGCCACCAAGGGCATCCTGAGCGTCGAGCGGTCGCCGAGTGCGCGCGCTCACCGCTACCGTGTGGCAGAACAGCCGCGCCAGATGATCGAGCGTTTGAGCCGCACGGAGGCAGGCCGCGCCGTCGCGCGCTTCGGGGACGCTGCCTTCGCCGCATTTGCCGCTGAGCTCGATCGCCTCAGCCCGGCACAGCGCGAGCGCCTCCGTCGGTTGGCCGAGCGGTGAAACAGCTCCGATTCCCGGCACTCGCAGCCGCCGTTGTCCTGCTCGGTTCGTGCGTGGTCAGCGCCACTGCCATCTGCCCTGGCTGGCGGTGCGAACAGGGTGCCGCCTCGATGGGGTCGAGGATGGACGTGCAACCGGCGATGCTGGTGGTCGTGCTGCTGGCTGCAGCCGTCCTCGGTCGCGCCGGTTGGCTGGCCGTGCGAGGATGCCGCGCCCTGGCGATATTGCAGCCTGCTCACGGGGGCGACGCTGCCGTTGCGCGCGGCCGCCTCGGTGGCCGGGCGCGGCTGACTGCAGGCGCAGACGTTGCCTTCTGTGCGGGCCTGGTCCGGCCGCGGGTCTATCTGAGCGTTGGCGTCGTCGAAGCTCTCGACGACGAAGAGCTCGAAGCGGTGCTCATCCACGAGCGCCGTCATGCCCGGCGTCGCGACCCACTCCGGCGCGTCCTACGCCAGGCCTTTGCCGACGTACTGTGGTT
>CATPAP010000257.1 GCA_955651875.1 Candidatus Dormiibacterota bacterium | reverse complement strand
GGAGACGACGAGGCGCATGGGCGGCGTAGAAGGCGTCATGGCGAAGGTCGCCGAGTACTGCCATGAACGCGGTGACTGTGATGATGTCCTGCGGCTGATTGACGTTGCTGCTCGACCAGCGAGCGTCGCCGAGGCCAGTGACGGTGGAACGCGCCGCGGCGTCGTGTACCTCGTCAAGTCGGGCCGTCAGTACAAGATCGGCAAGACCGCGAACCTCGATCAGCGTTCGCGGCAATTCGCGATCCAGCTGCCCCATCCTCACGTCATCGTCCACAAGATTGAAACGGACGACATCTCCGGGATCGAGGAGTACTGGCACCGGCGCTTCGAGGGCAAGCGGATGGGAACGAGCGAGTGGTTTGCGCTTACTGCTGGGGACGTGAAGGCGTTCCAGCGTCGGCGCAAGTTCATGTAGCCGCAACGTAAGCAGCTGGTACGAGCGGAGCTTCTCGGCCAGGCGCTCCAGCCGCTCGGTGCCGCAGTCGTACTCGAGGTAGAAGGGCAGCCGCGTGCCCGCCTCCTCCCAGACGCCGAAGCCGTCCGGTTCCACGCGGGCCTCGCTGCACTTCAGCCGCGGCTGGGACAGCCACGCCGAGAGACGGCAGCCGGCGCGTCGCCGCGCCTCGCGCAGCAGGGCGCAGAAGAAGGCGTTGACTCCCCCAGCCGGTGGGCAAGCTGGCGGCTGGCCGCGATGCTCAGCGCACGATCACGACGCCAGCCGAGCTGCTTCAAGTCTTCGCCGCGCTCCCAGGCGATGAGCTGGGCGCCGACCTCGTCGAGGATCCAGTGGTGCGGCGCCGAGCCGCTCCGGGTGAAGGGCCGGAAGCGGTCGACCACGCGCAGCTGATACAGGTCGAGCAACCGCATCTCCGCTGTGCGACGGCTGGGAAAGAGCGCGTCGCAGACGTGCTGCCGGGCGCCGGCATGGGGCGCCAGGCGAGCGTCGGGTCATCGCACTCGAAGGGTGATTCGGCGTCCCGCGCGTGCGCGCGTAGGCAAGCAATCCGAAATGGACGGCGCCCGCGTCGGCCCGTTCCTTGGCCTCTACGGCCACTAGGGCTGCCTTGATTCGTGCTCCACGGTCGCCTCACCTACGCCGACGAGAAGATCCCATGTGTTGCGCAGCGATATGACGAGCAACGTGATTGTCGCGGCGGCCAGCGACGCGAGCGCGGCACCGTATGAGCCGGATGTCAGCAGAACCCCGGCGGTCACGGCGCCAGCGTAGCCAAGGACGCTGAAGGCGAACCGCATGAATAGCAGCCACGTGGGAATGGTCTGCGTCCGACTCCTGCTCGCCGCCAGCACCGGCGCGGCGATGATAAGAACGCTGGCTGCACCGGTGGCCTGAAGCTCCAGGCCTGCCGCGTGCGCATCCTGCGGAATGACGACGATGAGCGCCACCAAGAGCACGAGGCCGAAGTTGGCGAGTGTGGCTCTGGCCAGGCCGCGCACTTCACGTCGGGCAAGGACCGCGCGAAGATGCAGTGACAGGCTGACGAACAGCAAGCCGACGAGCGTCGCGGACGCCGTGCCGGCGACAATGTAGAAGTCGTGCCAGTTTTGGACAAGACTGCGATACGGCACGAGCGCAGTCTAGGGACTTGGCGTCCGAGCTTCGGCCGCGTCGTCCGCCAAACCCTTCGCCAGCGCGATGAGTCCGAGCTCGAACTGGTCAGCGCCGGCGACCTGCGGCAGCTCGTCAAGCACGCTCCCGACATTTGGGAACTCGGCTGGAGAGAGATCGGAGAACGCGCGCCGCCAACTCGACGCGTACGCCGACTCAGGCTGGCGAACGGTCCGAGGGATCTCCCAGGTGACAAATCCCGTCGTGTAGGTGAGCACCGCGTAGACAGCGTGGACCCCCATCGCCGGCGGCATGCCGGCCCGAGCAAGGCCATCGAGCAATGCCTCGAGGCCGCGGAAGATTTCGGGTCCGATCACCGCCCGTGACAGGAAGATCACCGGCAGGCTCGGGTGCTCGAGCAGATTCAGGCGCAGCGAGCGTCCCCAGGAGATCAGGATCGCCTCGGCGTTGTCCGGTACGGGTCGCGGGAGCCGCAGGTCGCGGAGGCCGCGTTGGGCGATGGCGTCGAGCAGGTCCTCCTTGCCGTCGATGTGCCCATAGATGCTCATCACCCCACAGTCGAGGCGGCCGGCCAGGGTCGGCATGCTCAACGCCTCGACGCCCTCCGCATCGGCTATTTCAAGTGCCGTGTCGACAACCTGTTGGCGACTCAACGACCCGCGCGCTCTCCGCTTACGGAGGCTCTTGACAGTTGCCGACATGGGTGTATGGTACTACCTACCGTAAGGGCCCACACCACGTGGGCAAGAGGTCTGAGGGGAGGCAGGCATGACCTCGGATCAACGCGTTGGGATCATCGTCAACGTCGCCGTCTATGTCGCCCTCATCGGATTCGTGCTGTACCGTCAGATGAGCCGGTTACCACTCAACACGCGCAGGCTCGTGCTGTTGCCCGCTGTCATTGCGGTGTTTGCGGTGCAGCAGCTCAGCCGTCAGTCGTTCACAGTTGACCTCGGTACCGTCGCGTTCTTGGGTTTGAGTCTCGCCGTCAGTGTCCTCGCTGGGTTGTGGCGCGGCACGACGTTTCGAATGTGGATCGAAACGGGTGTTGTCATGACGAAGGGCACCGCGATCACGCTAGTCGCGTGGGGCGTGCTGATCGCCATCCGGCTCCCCTTTGCGTTTGCGAGCCACGCCGCGAAGTATCCGCAGGGCCTCGTCATCGGCGAGCTCCTGCTCGCACTCGCCGTGACGTTCGCCGCACAGAACGCGGTGATCTGGCAGCGTTCGACCCGGCTGACGACCGTTCCGACAGACGCTCAGCGGGCATAGCCCGCGTAGGCGGCGCTCCTCGCTTCTCTCGTGGCTTCGCGGGTGGACAGCTTGATGGGACGATTTCGTCTTCGGGGCGGCTAACGCGGCCGGAGGTCCAACGTCCAAGGTTCGGTGTGCCGGCGGTCGAACCCCCGACGGTAGGGGCGTTCCCGGGCGCGATGAGGCTGGCATTCCGCGAACCCCGTCGGGGCACCGACGAGATTCGCGGCAACCTGCGAGTGAACTTCAAGGCCGAGAGCGGCGTGACGTGCCGGTTCGGGGAGCCTATCGTCGCCGCCTCCGGCGCCGCGGTCGAATGGTGGTGGGCGTCATGGATCGAGGATGGCGCCGAGCTGACGATGGCAGGGGTAAC
Organism: Candidatus Dormiibacterota bacterium; assembly: GCA_955651875.1. Classification (GTDB taxonomy): domain Bacteria; phylum Chloroflexota; class Dormibacteria; order Aeolococcales; family Aeolococcaceae; genus Aeolococcus. The sequence continues at coordinate 6,309 of CATPAP010000257.1, read as the reverse complement.
CCTTCTTCAATTCGACAGCGAGGGCCGCGTCATCGACCATCGCGACTACTGGAATCAGGAGAAGGACTGCCGCGAGCCGTACGCTGACTGGTAGACGGCGCGCGGGGAAAGATGGTCGGCGTCTGATTTGGATCCGTCTCGTGGCTGCGGAGACATGACAGTGGCTGGGAAGACTCTCCGGTATTCGAACTACCAAACGGTGCGATCGCGTCTCGACGAGCTGGCGGTTGCGCTTTCGTGAGGGGGGTCCTGCCCCCCGCGGGAGCAAGGAGAAGTATGGGAACGGCGACGGCCGTTGCATGTCGGCCGACAACGGTGGTCACCGGTCGCTTCTCAGTGTAGACGGGCGTAGAAGCTGACCCGAAGCCGCGACCAAGGGCATTTGGCCGGACATCCGTTCCCAGTGTCTCGTTCGCATCGCCTCAGGGGAGGTCCGATGGAAGGTTTCGCCTGAACGCGACCGGTGTGCTCGTTCAGGTCGGCCGGTCCAATGCCGCGAGGGATAGGCGAGTATGAGTGTAATCGGTTACCAAGCGAGGTGCGTCCAACACCGTGATCCTCTCCAAAAATCGCGACCCCCGCTTCATCACTATGCGTCGTGGTGTAACGAAGAAGAACGCACTGGATCTGATCTCCGAACGGTGTCAGCGCCGCCTTTCGCGCCTCCGTGCGTTGATCTCGTCGGCGTGGACCGCCCTGTACCGACGATCCTGCGCTCGTTTAGCCTCGCGTCGAGTGTCGCGGGAGCGCCGTGGCTCTCCACGCGCGCCTCGGTGTGACTGCGGTGGCCACGTTCCACCCGCCCGTTGATCGTGGGTGAGTGGGGTGGGAGGAGCCAGTTTTTGACAGCTCGTTCAGCCGGACTCCGGCGCGACAACGCCCTGGGCGAGGCCGTACAGCAGGATGAGAGCGGGGATGAAGAGCACAGCGCCGACACCGAGGCCGATCGCCAGGGCCCACAAGACGGGATCCGGTGCCGCGCTGTTGTCGATGGTCAGCGCGGACGGAAGGAGCGCCGGGTATTGCGCCACACCCCACGACCAGATCGCCGCGACCGTCGCCAGCCCCGCGGTGCCGCGAACGAGAACGTAGCGCTGCAGTCGGAGCAACAGCAGCGATGCCAGGCCGAGCGCGGCGCTGGCAACCAGCAGTGGCAGAGCCCGGCCGGTCAGTCCCGTGAAGAGCACCGGTGCGTCGCCGCGGATGACGAGCAGACCACCGGCGAGACCGACGACACCGAGCGCAGCACCGGTGACCATGGCGCGGCGCCGGAAGTACGCCACCAGACTTTCCTCACCGGCGCGACGCGCATCGGCGGTGAGGTACACCGCCGCGACGTACGCGCACGTGCCGACGGCTATGAACCCCCCGAAGAGTGCGGTCGGATTGAGCCAGGCGCCGATCACGTCGCCGGCGGCAATGCCCGCGGGAACACGCCCCGATGCGATGGCGCCGGCAACGGTCCCGAAAGCGAACGGCGTGAGCAGCGATGATGTGGCGAAGAGCGCGCCGAACAGCCGGCGCAGCCGCATCGGCTGTGCCTCTTTGCGGAAGGCAAAGCTCGAGCCGCGCATGATGATGCCGAGGCCGGCGACGCTGAATGGGATGTACAGCGTCGACAGCAGCGACGAGAAGACAACAGGGAACGCCGTCCACAGAGTCACCAGCACGAAGATCAGCCAGACGTGGTTCGCTTCCCAGACCGGCCCGATCGAGTGCTCGATGCGGTCGCGCACCGGCGCGCCGCGCTCAGGACCACCGGCCAGCAGGTCCCAAATGCCGCCACCGAAATCGGCACCGGCGAACAGCGCGTACGCCGTGACGCCGATCCAAAGCTCGATGACCACGATGCGGGCAAGCACCATCAGGGCCGTGCTCCGCCAAAACTCTCGCTCTCGCTGCGGCGCCCGAGACGCCGCAGCATGACCACGGCGGCGACGGTGAGGCCCGTGTAGATGAACACGAGCACGAACAATCCGATGGGCAGCCCCGGCGCGGGATTGACGGCATCGGCAGTGCGCATGATCCCGTACACAATCCACGGTTGACGGCCGACCTCGGTGACGATCCAGCCGCACTCCATGGCCACCGCGGCGAGTGGGCCGCTGATCACGGCGAGCCGCCAGAACCAACGAGACTTCGGCAGTCGCCTGCGTCGCCACGCCACCAGCCCGAGCCACGCCGAGGCGAAGAGCAGCAGGAAGCCGCTGCCGACCATGATGTCGAAGGCGGGATGCACGACGTTGACCGCTGGGCGCTGATCGGGCGGATACGCCTCGAGCCCGACCACCTGCGAGTTGGGATCACCGCTGATCAGGATGGACAGCGCCCTAGGGATCTCGATGTCGTAGTGCAGTGAGTCGCTGTAGTAGATGCCGCCGAGGTGCTCTGCAACTCCGTTGCTAGTCGTGTACAGCCCCTCCATCGCGGCAAGCTTCGCCGGCTGATGCACGGCGACGAACCGTGCGGCGAGGTCACCGACGACGATCTGAGGCGGTGTCGCCACCGCAGCGACGATGAATGGCACCAGGAAGCCGATACGGTGATAGCGGTCGCGCCGGCCGCGCAGCCAGCCGACCGCGTAAACCGACGCCACCAGGAACCCGGCGACCATGAACGCGGCGAGAATCATGTGCGTCGTCTCAATCGGCGTCGCGGCGTTGAACATCGCGGCGATCGGGTCGGGGTGGACCAGCTTTCCGCTCACCAGATCGAAGCCCGCGGGCTCGTTCATCCAGCTGTTCGCGGTGACCACGAAGAACGCCGAGGCGACACCGGAGATGATCACCGGCAGGCCGCTCGCCACGTGAGCGCGCGGCCCGAGGCGGTCCCATCCGTACAAGTACACGCCGATGAAAATCGCCTCGAGGAAGAACGCGATGCCCTCGAGCGCGAAGGGGAATCCGAAGACGGGTCCGAACGTCGCCATCAGACCGGGCCAGAGCAGACCCATCTCGAAACTGAGGATGGTTCCGCTGACCGCCCCAATGGCAAAGAGCAGTGCCGCGGCCTGGGCCCAGCGCTTGGCCAGCCGCATCAGCTCATCGCTGCCGGTGCGCCGCGCCATCACCTCGACGATCACGATCATCAGCGGGAATCCGACCCCAAGACATGCGATGACGATGTGCCAGCCGAGTGACAGTGCCATCTGCGCGCGCGCAGCGGCGAGATTGCCTGCGGCGTCGGAGAGCAGCCCCATCAGCGGGATTGTGGCCCTCTGTGCCGGCAGATCGCCCCCGGGTCTGTCCGGGTCAGCCGCCGCCCCGCCTTCCTGCCGCCGTCGGCTATGAAGCGGTCATGTGGATGTTGACCTCGGAGCGGTAATCAAGCGGACGCAGGCGATCCGGAAGCGTGACGGACCCCGCGTCTTGGGGGGATAGCCACTTATCGCGTGTCCGAGCGTTGTGGCAGCCGTGGCCGGCGTTTCCGCCCGGCCCGAGGTCTTCGCCGCTATTCAGCTTAGGCGAGCGCGAAATGGCTGGCCTTCCCTTACACAATGCAAACCTTTCGGCGATCGTGGAGGGCACCCCGGCGGCCCGCTGCAGTGCGGTTGTGACGGACCGGTAGACGGTGACCTGGACGCAGAGAATCGCTGTGAGCGGTGCGAGCACTGGGGTCGCGTCCGGGAGGAGCCGCTCGGAGATCAGCCACGAGAGCGTTGCAGCGATGGAGACCCTGACCATTTGGAGGCCGTCGTCGCGGCGGCGCATCAGCCAGTCGCGGGGGCTTCGTCTCAGCTGCCTGAGCGACCTGACGATGAAGCGCATCGCCCGATTGTGGCCGAGGAGGCGGGGCTCCGCCGGCCGGTTGGGTTGCCCTCGGCGAGGCCGTGAGCAAGGACGGCCGCTTCGCGGACTCTGTCAGAGCGGCTCCGCGTACCGGACCATCCCTCCGTCGACGAAGTAGGTCGAGCCGGTCACGTACGACGACCGGTCGGAGGCGAGAAAGAGCGCGACCTCGGCCACCTCTTCGGGCGTCCCCATCCGCTGGAGCGGCACGATCTCCTGGAGACGCTGAGCCTTCTCTGGATCCGCCAGCGTGGCCGCGTTGATGGGCGTCGCGATCGCGCCGGGCGCGATATTGTTGACGCGGATCCCGAACGACGCGAGCTCCAGTGCGGCATTTCGCATGAGCATGCGCAGGCCGCCCTTTGCCGCCGCGTAGGGCGTGTAGCTCGGAAACGGGACGTCCTCATGGATGGAGGAGATATTCACGATCGAGCCGCCGCCGCTCGTCTTCATCCGGCGCGCGCAGCCTGCAGGCAGAGAAACGGGCCTTTGAGATCGACTGCCAGCGTGCTGTCCCAACTGGCTTCGTCGATTTCGAGCAGCGCCTGCGATTTCTCGATCCCGGCGTTGTTGACGAGCACGTCGAGCCGGCCGAACCGTTCGACGATCTGCGCGACCAGCGCCGCGACGGCAGCCGCATTGGTGACGTCTGCTTCGAACGCGGCGGTCTTCGCGCCTGCGGCGTTCAGGTCGCGCGCGAGCGCCTGCGCGTCCTCGCCGTGACCGAGGTAGTCGATCGCGACCGCGGCGCCCTCGTGGGCGAAACGTTCCGCGATCGCGTAGCCGATCCCGCTGCCGGCGCCGGTGACGAGGGCGACCTTGCCGTCGAGCGCACGCGGCCCTGCATGGTGAGAAGTCACGAGAGCTCGATCCCCCAGCCGGCCGCGAACGACTCGCCGGCCTCGAGGGTGACGAGCCCCTCGCCGCTCTGGAACGCGTTCGGCGCGCACGTCATCGGCTCGATGCCAAGGCTGCGCCGGTTGACGTCCGGATGCGGGTCTCCAGTGAACAGCATCAGATACCGGTAGCGCTCGTCGAGCCACAACGTAACCGCGGCCCCCCCGTCTTGCGCGGCGAGATGCACACGCGCTCGCCCATCATCGTCGCGCTCGAGGTCGGTGAAGGCCGTGTCGAGTTTCGCTTTCCCGATCGGCCGCGGCCGTCTGAAGTCGTACTCGCTTCCGTCCACCGGCTCGGCACCCGTCGGGATCCCCTGCTCGTCGCTGATGAAACGCGTGCGGCCCGGCGCTTGGAGGAGGACGCTGTCGACAGTCGGAGTGCCGACCGTCACATAGGGATGCGCGCCCGCACCGTACGGACACGCGCTCGCGCCGACATTCGTCGCCGTCGTGCGAACCGTGAGGCCGCCGGTGTCGAGGCGATATTCGACCGCGAGCCGCAGCGCGTGAGGATAGCCAGGCTGCGGGCGAAGCATGTATTCCATGACGACGCTGTCGGCGGCCTGCTCCGCGAGGGTCCAGTTCGCCCAGCGGGCAAGGCCGTGGATTGCATTGTGCTTCTCAGTCTCGGTCAGCGGGAGCTGCTGCTGCAGACCCGCGAACTTGTAACTGCCGTCGCGGATGCGGTTCGGCCACGGGACCAGACACTGGCCCCGCCCGGAGCTGCACATCTCGTCGGCGGCGTAGCCGTCGAGCACCTCACGCCCGTGGGCGGAGTACGCGCGCAGCCCGCCGCCCACCTCCACGATCCAGGCGCGCTGGTCCGCCAACGCGATCTCGAATTGGCGCCCAGAAGGAGCCGCTGCGTTCAGGTCGCGGCCGGGGGTCTGCATCACCGAAAACTCACTCGCCAATCGCTCCCTTGAGCCGGCCCAAGGTCTTGCTGTGGCGCTTGCGTTGGAGTTGTTGCTCCATCTCCTCGAGGCTGCGCCCGGTCGTCTCCGGGACGCGCCTCGCAAAGACTATCAGTGCGACCAACCCACCGGCGACGCGGAGGGCGACGACCTCTGCATCGTGCGCGACCGCCGCCCGGCTAGTGCGAGCTGGATGAATCCGGTGGAGGGGCGACAGGGGAGCATCGGAACCCCGCGCTCAGACGGGAAAGGTGCGGCTCTCGCCAGCCTTGATCTCGTGGACCATCTGACCCACTCCGACCCTCACAGACGTGTCGGAGCTTTTCGCCTGGACGCCGACCGTCAGTTTGCCGCCCTCGAGCCTCAAGTCTAAAAGCGTCCCTCGAAACCGCATGGGCAGGGACATCCCGTCCAGCCTGTCGATCGGCTTGGGGTTGAAGTAGACGGCGCCGTCGCGGATGCTTTCCCCGAGGTAGCACCGCTGAACCAGGTCTAGCGTCCCGGACATCACCCCCATGTGGATGCCCTCCTCAGTCGTGCCGCCCTGGACATCGCCGACATCGCTCTCGAGCGCGACCATAAACCTCTTCCACGAGCTCGCGACATCGAAGCTGGACAGCGCGCCGGCGTGGGCCACGAAGCTCAGCGTCGAGCCGTGAGAGGTCCTCTCGTCGTAGTAAGAGATGGTCTTGCGGACCGCCTCAGCTG
>CATPAP010000256.1 GCA_955651875.1 Candidatus Dormiibacterota bacterium | reverse complement strand
GGTAGGTGGCGGTGATGCCGTGGGCGACGCCGCTCTCGACCCTGTCCCACACCGCACGGTGGCGGCGGCCGATCGCCCCCAGGCGCCGGGCGCGCCCGCTTGCAGTCGCCGCTCTGCGCACCTCCGCGCTGCGCCGTCGCGCCACGTCCTCGCTGATGCGTCGGTCGAGCGTCGCAGCCGGGGTGTGAGCCCGCGGCGAGTAGCGAAAGACGTGCGCCGCCAGCATGCCTGTCTGCTCGATGAGGCCGAGGGTGTCTGCGTGGTCCGTCGCTGTCTCCCCGGGAAAGGCGACCATGACGTCGGTGGTGAACTCCGTGTCCGCGTCGATGTCGCGCAGAGCCGCGCAGACGCGCAGGTACTGCGCGCGACGGTAACCGCGGTGCATGGCGCGCAACACGGCGTCACTGCCGCTCTGCAAGGGCATGTGCCAGTGCGAGCAGAGCTGGGGGTGCGCATTGAGCTCAATCAGCTCGCCGGTGATGTCGTTGGTGTTGACGCTGCTGAGCCGCATCCGCGCCTCCGTGCCCACCTCGTCGAGCAGCGTACGCACCAGGGCGGCGAGAGTGGTGCCCTCGCCACGGCCATAGGCGCCGAGGTCGACACCGGTGAGCACGAGCTCGGTGTGGCCGGCGCCGACCGCGGCCGCCACCCGGCCGAGGATGTCGGCCGGCGGCAACGACTGCGAAGCGCCACGCGCGCGCCACACCGAGCAGTACGTGCAGCGGTGATTGCATCCGTCCTGCACCTTGATGAAGGCGCGGCTGCGCAGACAGGCGCTCGCCGGAGCCGTCGACGGTGTGGTGCGGTTCGCGGCGATGCGCAACACGTGCTCGGCAATCGCGCCCTTTTCCGCGTTGCTGAACACTGCATCGATGCCGTCCGGGAGCACGCGCTCACCGCCGGCATTCTCACGCAGGTAGGTGTGTGGGTTGCCGTCGACGCTGCAACCGGTGAGCACGAGGTGAGTGCCGGGATCGTCACGCCGCAGCCGGCGCAGGCGCTGGCGGGTGGTGGCGTCAGCCGCGACGGTGACCGTGCACGAGTTGAGCACGCGCACGTCGGCTGGTTCGCTGTCCGGCACCACCTCGCATCCGGCGGCCGCGAGCGAGCCGGCGAGGTCGGCCATCTCGGCGTAGTTCACCTTGCAGCCCAGGGCGGCGACCGCGACACGCAGCGGCATGTCTGTGCTCACGACAGCGGTGGCGGGCTGATGGGCTCGACGAGGTCACCTGAGCGTGCCAGCAGGATGGCGCAGGCGACGCCCCCGGCATAGCGGGTGCGCAGCACCCGGGCCCCCATGTGCACCAGCTCGGCGTCCGCGCCACGCAGGGCGTCGAGGTCACGCGCGCCGAAGCCACCCTCGGGTCCGATGCAGAGCGCCAGCGGACGGCCAGCATCGACGTCGACCTCGGCGAGCGCGGGATGGCCGTCGAAGGTGCACGCCAGCACCCGCGACCCGGGCGTCAGCGCGCCAAGAGCGTCGGCGAGAGCGACGGGCGCGTGCACGCGCGGAATCATGCCGCGTCCGGCCAGCTGGGCCGACTCCGCGGCGATCGCCTGCCAGCGCTGCACGCGGTCCTTGATGCGATCGCCCGAGGGACGGCTGACGACGCGCTCCGTGGTGACCGGGCGGACCTCCGCGGCGCCGGACTCGACCAGGACGTCGACGCAGTCGTCCATCCGCTCGCGCGGCAGCGCCTGGACGACGGTGATGCGCAGCCGCGGCTCGCCGGTTGCTGCGCGGCTCCAGCTGGTGTCTCCCTCGACCCGCTCGCCGCTGACCCTGCGCAGGCGCACGCCGTGCTCGCCGCCGCGGTCGTCGACGACGACGATGGAGTCGCCGGCGTGCATGCGCAGCGACCGCGCGATGTGGTGGGCGAGCGGTCCGTCGATGATGACCGCGCCGTCCTTCACCGCGTCCGCGCCGAGGAAGAAGCGCTCGGGCATCGGGCTATTCTGGTGGCGCCGGCATCGTCGCGCGTGCGCCTCATCCGGAGAGCAAATCGAGGCGGACGCGGCGCTGCGGATTGTCGGCATTGAGGTCGACGAGCACGACGCGCTGCCACGTGCCAAGCACCAGGCGGCCGGCTGACACCGGCACGGTGAGTGAGGGGCTGACGATTGCCGGGAGGAGGTGATCGGCGCCGTGGCCGGTGCGGCCGTGCCTGTGCCGGTAGCGGTCGTCGCGCGGCAGCAGCCTCTCCATGGTTGCCACCAGGTCGGCCTCCGAGCCGCTGTGTGTCTCCATGAGCGCGAGCCCCGCGGTGGCGTGCATGGCGAGGGCCGAGAGCAGCCCGTCACCGCCGCCCTCGACGAACGACTGGATCTCGTCGGTGAGGTCGACGACCTGAGCGGTACTCGTGTCCACGGACAGCTCTGTCGATCGCATGCGCCCCTCCTTGCACACCAATGACACATCGCCGGCGTGGACCGCGCCCGCGCTAGCATCCGACGGGCATGGCCGAGCCGACACTCACCACCCCCGACGGTACCGAGCTCGCGGTCACCGTCGCCGGCGCCGGGCCGCCGCTGCTGCTCATCCCCGGTCTTGGTGCGACGCGTGTCGTCTTCGAGCCGATCCTGCCGCTGCTCACGCCACATTTCACGGTGGCCGTGTACGACCAGCGCGGTGTCGGGGCGTCGCAGCTGACCCCCGGCCCCTACACCACCGAGCAGCTCGGCGACGACGCGGCGGCGGTCCTCGACGTGCTCGGCATCGAGCGGGCGGCCGTCCTGGGCGCCTCCTTCGGGGGCATGGTCGCCCAGCAGCTCGCCATCCGCCACGCTGGGCGGGTCGGTGCCCTGCTGCTCGCCGCCACCGGCCCCGGCTCGTCGCACCTGGCGCGCGAGCCCGACCCCGCTGCCACCGAGGCCCTGCTCGGCAAGGGCGCGCGCACGCCTGAGGACGCCTACCGGCTGGCGTCCACGGTGCTGTACTCGCGGCGCTTCCAGGAGGAGCACCCTGAGGTCATCGAGCAGCAGGTGCGTGACCGCGCCCGGCGACCGATCGCCGCGCGCGCCTTCCAGGCGCAGCTCGCCGCCTCGCGCGGCCACGACACGTGGGACCAGCTGCCGTCGATCGCGGCGCCCACCCTCGTGCTCCACGGGAGCGACGACGGGGTCATGCCGGTGGAGAACGCCCGGCTGCTTGCGGAGCGCATTCCCGGGGCGACGCTCACCGTCTTCGACGGGGCCGGTCACCTGTTCTTCCATGAGCAGCCGGAGCGCACCGCGGACGTGGTCACGGCTTTCGCGGCCGCACGCGCGAAGCCGCAGGGCGATTAGCCGGGGTCGCTGGCGTCACCGTAATCGGCCGGTTCAACGGTGGCCTCGGTGTCGGCCACCTCATCCAGCGTCGCGACGGCTCCGTCCCCCTCCTCCTCGTCGGAGTTGCGCGCGCGGCGGTGGGCCTCCTGCACGGCCGCGATCTGGGCCGGCGCGGTGGCGGTGGCGGTGGTCTCGCGGATCACCGTCACCTTGATCATGCCGGGGTACTGCATCTCGTTCTCGATGTCGTGCGCGATCTGAGCGCTCAGCTCGCGAACCTGCGCATCCTTCACCTGCCTGGCACGCACGAAGATGCGCACCTCACGTCCGGCCTGCAGCGGGAAGGCGCGCTCGACGCCGTCGTGCCGCATGGCGATGGTCTGCAGCTGTTCGAGCCGTGCCAGATAGGTGGCCAGCGTGTCGCGTCGCGCTCCCGGACGGGATGCGCTGATCGCGTCGGCGCAGATGGTGAGCATCGCGAGGTCTGTGGTCGGCTCCTCGTCGAAGTGGTGGGCCTTGACCGCGTGGATGATCCCCGGATCGGCACCGAGGACGCGCAGCAGCTCGCCTCCGATGATGGCGTGCGATCCCTCGACATCGTGGTCGACGGCCTTGCCGATGTCGTGCAGCATGCCGGCCTCGCGCGCCACCGTCTGCGACATGCCCAGCTCGGCGGCGAGCACGCCACAGATGTGCCCGGTCTCCTCGCAGTGGAGCAGCGCGTTCTGCCCGTAGGAGAAACGGTAGTGGAGGGTGCCGATGAGCTCGGCGAGCTCAGGCCGGCCGTCCATCTGCATCTCCCACAGGGCCTGCTCACCGAGCTGTCGCACCTTGCCGGTGAGTGCGCCACGGGTGCGCAGCAGGAGCGGCGGCACGTCGGCGGCCTGCAGCTTGCGGTCGACCACCTCGAGGGCGGCCTGGCGGGCGACCTCGCGGCCGATGGGATCCATGCCGCGCAGGGTTGCCTGGGCGCGATCCTCGTCGACGCCCAGCTCCATGCCGGTGGCCTCGGCGATCACCGACAGCGCGCTGAGCAGGCGCTCCCGGCTGTGCTCGTCGAGCTCTTCGAGCGAGAGGGGCGCCGCGCGCATCACCCCGTCGGTGTGACCGCTGAGCTGGCGCTCCATCGCTTCGACGATGAGCGTGCGCGCGGCCGGCTCGGCGTCGCCGACGCGCTCGGCCAGGGCCGCCTCCACCCGCGCCTCGTGCTCGCCCGCGAGCTCGTTGTCGACGCGCTCCAGCACCATCCGGGCGCCGGTCTCGCGGTCGAGGTCGGCGACGCGCTGGAAGGTGTCGGCCACCTCCGACCGAGCCGCGTTCACGGACGCGACCCGCTCGTCGATCTCTTCGCGGCGCTTCTTGTGGAGGTGGCGGCGGTCGTCGAAGACCAGGCGGCGGTCTCGGTAGGTGCGCTCACGCTCGTCGAGGAGTGCGTCGCTGGCCTCCACCGCCTGGTTGCGCAGGCGTACCTCCTCGTGCACCGCCTCACGTG
>CATPAP010000255.1 GCA_955651875.1 Candidatus Dormiibacterota bacterium | reverse complement strand
CTTCACCAACTCGGTGATCTCGACGTTGGTGAGCGCCGCGCTGTCCCAGTCACCGCGGTTGCCCGGGGCTTGGAGGGGTCCGGCAGCACCGCGCCACGCGGCCGGGCCGCCGGGCGCATCCGCTTGATGACATCGAGCAGCCCCATCTCAGGCGCTCACAGGTGGAAGTACCGCAGCTTGGGCGAGCCCTCGCCGGTGTCGGTGATCTCACGCGCAGCGGCAGTGGCGTCAACGACCGCGCTCCCCCAGATGAACAGTCCATACACCAAGAGGCCGATGAACACGAAGATCGCCACCATCCCGAAGATCATCGCGGGGATCAGCCGGCCATCGGCGATCCACTGGCGCCCGAGCGCACTGCCGCCGAGGAAGAAGAGGACGTCTGCCGCAAGGCAGCCGGCCGTCCACATGAAGTAGTAGCGGGCCTTGGCGGCCTGGCCGTTGTACAGCTGGCCGCCGCCGGGGACGATCGACAGAGCGGCCGCGATCCGCCAGTCGCGGCGTCGCGTCGCGGCCACAGCGCACACTCCCACGTCGTTCAGCGCTTGAGAAAGGATCGGTAGCAGTAGTACGCCGCCAGCACCAGGGTGCAGATCGCCCAGATGGCGACGAAGATCACGTCACCCCAGCCAGCGTCACCCGGATCCCAGTCGGCGAGCACGGCGTGGATGGCGGCGATCATCTCAGTGGGACTTGAAGTTCTCGAGGAAGTGCTCGCCGAGGATGATGACCACGCACAGACCGATCAGCACCACAAACATGAGCAGGGTACCGAGCAGGTCGCGGGCGAGTGTGCGGCGTCTCATCGGCTCAACTCACCTCCCTACGGCTGGGTGGTGTACAGCTCCCAATGGCGGATGAACTGGATCAGGACGTGGATCTGGTCCTCGGTGAGGACGGCCTGCGGGGCGGGCTTCTGCTTGTCGCGGCTGGCGTCGTACACGAAGTCGCTGGCGACCCCGCCCCAGTTGGGCATGATGCTGCCGAGGTGCTCGAAGTCGGTGAAGCCGTACTCGATGCAGCGATAGTAATAGTCCTCGTTGAAGTACCCGAGGCGGTCCTGGTTGTTGAGGGGCGGCCCCTTGCCACCCTCGCCCTGCACGCCGTGGCAGGTGACGCAATACGTGTAGTACAGCTTCGCTCCGGTGGTGAAGTCGTACTCGGGGTTGATGATCAGGTTCTGGTGGGCGTCGGTCTGGCTGAGCGCGAGCCGGCTGCCGTTGTGGCACACGATGCAGCCGACCTGGTCGATGCCCACCTTCTGCGTTGAGGGGCTCTTGTCTGAGGGGTCGAGGGTTGCGGGGGCGACGGACAGGGGCAGAGGACCTGGGAGGACGGTGGTCCTGTCCACCTGGTAGCCCTTGGACGCATTGGTCGACGGGCCGGTGACGGAGTACGGCAGGAAGCCCGTGCCCGTGGCCCCGTAGATGGTGTAGTCCATCGCCGGCGAGAAGCCCTTGCCGGTCGCTGAGGCCACGCTGGGGCCGTTGGCGATGTACGCCGGATGCACGCCGGTCAAGTGGTTCTGGGCGATGATCGCCTGCGCGTTGGGCTCGTACTTCAGGAAGTCCTTGGCGAGCCGCTGCGCCGCGAGCTCGGGCCCGATGGTGGCGATGTCGGGGACGTGGCAGGAGATGCAGCGTTCGACCCGGAACGTGTCGCCGCGCTTGGCGTCGGGAAACGAGGGGAAGATCTGCTGCACCTGCAGGTTGAAGGCGGTGTCGTTGTAGTCCGACTGGTAGCGCTGCTGGATGTCCAGGTAGCTGCGGTCCTGGCTGTCGCGGATGGCAGAGATCCCGACCAGCGCGATCAGCATTGCCGACAGGATCACGAAGACCCACCTGCTCATACCGCCGGCTTGACCCCAGGGTGGCCGAGGATGCGCGTCCAGTCCCAGTTGAACGCCATGCCGCGGAAGAACACCCCGATCACCACAAAGCAGACCGTGAGGCACATATAGATGGTGAAGAGCGCGATCGCCACCTTACGGTCCTGAGGGCGGCGGCTGGGATTGCGGTCAAGGTACGGGGTCAGGATCATGAAGATGATCACGAAGCTCGGGAAGGCAACCCCCGCCATGACCGGGGGAAATCGCTCGAGCAGCTCCTGGAGGCCGAGGAAGTACCAGGGTGCCTTGGCGGGGTTGGGCGTGATCGCGGTGTTGGCCCGCTGCAGCAGGGGCGCGTTGACCTGGATGGAGACGGCGAGCAGGACCACGAACGCGGCGAGGCCGGCGAGGAACTCCTTCCAGACCAGCGCCGGGAAGGTGACCACGGTCTCCTCCTCCTCGCGCCGGCGGACCACCAGCGGGGTGGCGGCAAGCTCAGGACCGGTGCCGCGCGGGCGCGGTGTGCGCACCCCGGTCGCCGTGGTGCGATTGACCGGCACCGACGCACCGTCGCCTGTTTCGCTAGGGGTGCCGTCGACAGTCGTCGCCATCGCTCAGAGGCCTCCCGTGAACCCGTCCTTGCGGACGCGCCAGAAGTGTATGACCATCAGGATGAACCCGATGAGGGGCAGGGCGACGACGTGTAACACGTAGAAGCGTATGAGTGCGCCCTGGCCGACGTTGCGACCACCGAGCAGCAGGTAGCGGGTGTAGGGCCCGGCGATGGGCGCGTACTTGGCCATGTTGGTGCCGACGGTGATCGCCCACACCGCCAGCTGGTCCCACGGGAGCAGGTAGCCCGAGAAGGAGAGCAGCAGGGTGGTGAGCAGCAGGAAGGTGCCGATCGCCCAGTTGAACTCGCGTGGAGGCTTGTACGAGCCCTGATAGAAGACGCGGGCCATGTGCAGCCACACCGTGATGACCATGCCGTGCGCAGCCCAGCGGTGCAGGTTGCGGATGACCAGGCCGAAGGTCGCGACGAACTGCAGGTCCTTGATGTTCTGGTAGGCCTGGTCGACCGAGGGGATGTAATAGAACATGAGGAACAGCCCGCTGATGGTCAGCAGGATGAAGAGGAAGAACGACAGGCCACCGAGGCAGAGGGTGTAACTCACCCGGATAGCCGACTTCTTGACCCGCACCGGGTGGATGTGGAGGAAGAAGTTGGTCAGTGCGGTGCGCGCGGCCACCTTGTCGGTCGTCGGCAGACCGTGACGGAAGATCGAACCCCAGACCTGGGCCACGAACGCGCGAAGCGGGTTGCCCTCGGTCGGACGGGCGCTCACTGCTCCTCCCCCATCGGCTCTCTCTCTCCCATTGTGCCGCTCAGACGCCGACCGTCATGCCATTGCTCTTGCCTGTCTTCGGGTCCAGCCGCCACGTCGGGACGCTGGTGTCTCCGGCCTGACGGTACACGGTGATCGATGCCCGGTTCACGACGAAGTGGTTGTCCGGGGAGACCCGGACGTCGACCCAGTCCATCGGGCGGGGCGCGGGTCCGTAGAAGTTGGTCGAGTCGATGTAGTACCGGCTGCCGTGGCAGGGACACGCCCAGCCGTTCCGGGAAGTCAGGCCGGGCTCGGCGGTGTAGTGCTTCGTCACGGTTGCCGAGCTGTCCGTCACCCCGGTGCCGCTGGTCACGTCGCTGACGTAGTTGGGCGTGCAGCCGAGATGGGTGCAGACCAGGTACACCGCGTATACGCCGGTGGCGTCGAGCACCACGGTCACGCGGTTGCCGGTGTCGGAGATGACGTTGACCTTGAGCGTGCCGTTGCCGGTCAGGTCCGACACCGTGAAGGTCGTCTTGAACTCGGGCGGCGCCTCGAGGGTGGCCGCCGGGAACATGAACTTGAGCAGCTCGATGCCGCCGAAGAGGGTGGCTCCGACTGCCCCGACCGAGCCGACCAGCAGGAGGAACTGCCGGCGGGTCGTCTCCACGCGCGAGCGCAGCTTGCCGCGGGGCGAGTCGTACGGGTTCAGCGCCATGAGGGCCTCAGGACGGGGAGAACAGCGACTGAGGGGATTCTAGCGATGGCTCGCGGCCCGACTGCGGTCAGACGAAGGGGTTGTTGGACGGCGGAGTGATGATGTTGGCGAAGACGATTGTCGAGATCATGATCACCAGGAAAGCGACGATGATGACCAGACACCCGAAGTCAGTACGGAGGGCGAGGATGAAGCGTTCGACCATTTCTTCCCAACACAGCCGACCCCGGACGCGACGGCGCACAGGATAAGCGAGGATCGCTCCCACCTGCCTGCGCGCGGCGCGGACACAACGCGGTGCCCGCTGCTACCGTCATCGCCGCCATGAGCGACTGGCGGACCATCGAGGTCTACTCGACCTTCATCCAGATTACCGGCGAGTTGGAGATCGTCCGCCCTGACCGGGTCAGCGACGCCGTCAACCGCTTCGGTGACTACCTGCACCTGCGCAGCGCACGGGCTGAGCCGCTCTCGGTGAGCTATCCGATCCTGAGCCGCAGCGAGCCGGTCCTCACGGTGGCCAAGGCAGGGGTGGTCGCGATCTGCCCGATCGACGATGCCGGCGATGGCAACACCGCGCTCTGGCGAGAGAAGGTGGCTCATCCCGCCTCCATCCACACCCACGCGTTCTCGATGGTCGGCGACGTCCACGTCGAGCCGCGGCACACCCTTCAGGACCACCTGGAGCGGTACCCAGGGGACTTCATCCCGGTGACCAACGTGTCCGCGCTCTGGGTGACAGCCATCAGCTCAGGCACCCATGCCCTGCAGCGCCCCTTCGCACTGCTGAACCCCGCGGCGATCGTGAGCTTCTCGCTCAGATAACCAGGGCTTGGCGTTCTGCCTTCTTGCGCCGCGCCGTGGCAACCGCGCCGATGAGCAGGCACATGGTCGCGCCGCCGGCAAAGAGGACCAGACCGATCAGCACCCTGAAGCCGCGCCCCCCCAGCGCCAGGAAGGTGCCGCTGTCATCGAGGAATGTCTTCTCCGCGGGTGCGCCCCAGACCGTGCTGATGAACGCCAACACCACCAGGACCGACGCCAAGAAGTACCAGATCGCCGCCGGGTTGGGACGGCCACCGGCGCGCGGGCGCGAGGCGAAGTAGAAGGCGGCCAGACAGATGACCTCGAGCATGACGTAGCCGTTGAAAAGGATGAACGCCAGCCAGAAGCTCAGCTCCTGCGCTCCGGTGAGCCCGGCGAAGCCGTTGATCGCGAACGCGCTGCCCGAATTGGCGACCAGGTGCATCGCGGGCAAAGATACAACGAAGCCACCCGCGGCGGCGACACGGAAGCGGCGGCGCCCGCTGCCCCGTAACGGGCCTGCGGCGCGTAGGCTTGTACCCTCACGATGCCCACCGCCCCACTTCCCCAGGCGACCATGGACACGGCGACGGGCGGGACGGCCACCCCAGTGGCACAGATCCTCTCCCTCGGCGCCCACGTACCCGATGCTGTGATCTCCAACGCCGACATCGAGGCGATGGTCGATACATCGGACACGTGGATCGTCGAGCGCACCGGCATCCGCGAGCGGCGCCGCGTCGCCTCCGGCGAGACGCCCACGACAATGGGCGCACGTGCTGCTCGCGAGGCACTGGCCCGAGCCGGTAACCCGCGGCCTGACGTGATCATCGTGGCGACCTGCAGCGCAGAGACCCGGCTGCCGTCGACCGCCTGCCTCATCCAGCAAAAGCTCGGCCTGGGCGGGATGCCCGCCTTCGACATCAACGCGGCCTGCACAGGATTCGTCTATGGGCTCGCCATCGCCGACTCGATGATCCGCAGCCGTGCCGCCGAGACCATCCTCGTGATCGCATCGGAGGCACTCACCAACCTCACCGACTACACGGACCGCACCACCTGCGTGCTCTTCGGCGACGGCGCCGCGGCCGCGATCGTGGGCGGCGGTGAGGGGAGTGGCATCCGTGCGCTGCGCTGGGCCGCTGACGGGGGCGCCGCCGACCTCATCTACTACGGCCCCCGCCCCGGTGAACCGGACAGCCCGCATGCGATCCGGATGGCCGGCAAGGGAACCTTCCGCGCAGCTGTGGAGCGCCTCAGCGAGGCGGCGCTCCAGCTCTGTGCGGACGCCGGCTGGACACCAGACGACATCGACTGGTTCATTCCACACCAGGCCAACCTTCGCATCATCGAGGCCACGGCCAAGCGTCTCGGTGTTTCCATGGACCGAGTGATCCTCAACGTCCAGCGCGTTGGCAACACCAGCGCGGCCTCGATCCCCCTCGCCATCCACGAGGCCGACGCAGCAGGCCGCCTGCGGCCCGGTCAGCG
>CATPAP010000254.1 GCA_955651875.1 Candidatus Dormiibacterota bacterium | reverse complement strand
CCCCCGACTTCCTCGAGCACGTCAACCGCACCGCGCTGCGCCTCGCCGAGGGCCTCGCGTCTCTCGAGCGCGAGTCCCCCTACGTCGCCCACAACCGCGGGGTGGGCATGATGCTCGGCTTCGACCTCGTAGATCCTTCGACCGGCGACCTGGCCGGGCGGGAGCTCTGCCTGCGCCTGTTCCGCCGCTGCCTCGACGAGGGCATCCTCATCGTCGGCGACGTGCCCGAGGTGCGTCTCAACCCACCTCTGGTGCTCACCGAGGAGCAAGCCGGCGAGGCGATCACGGCCCTGCGGCGTGCCCTTGGCGCCTGAGCGGCAGCGCGGTCGGCCACTGCGCGTCGCGCTCGTCGGCATCGGCTCGGCGGCGACTCGCGCCCACCTCCCTGCGCTGGTCAGCTTCGAGGCGGCCGGTGCGGTGGCCGTCGTCGGTGTCTGCGACGGTGACGGCGCGCGCCGCGACGCCGTGATCGCCTCGCACCCGGGCGCCCGCGGCTTCGACGAGAACGACGAGATGCTCGAGGCGACGGCCCCGGAGCTGCTGGTGATCGCCACGCCGCCGAGCGCCCACCTCGGCGAGATGGCCGCCGCAGTGGCGCGCGGCGTCCACGTTCTCTGCGAGAAGCCGCTCGGACTGTCGGACAGCGACGTGGTGACCCTCGCCGAGCTGGCTGCCCGACACCCCGAGCTCACCCTCGCCACCGTCCACCAGTACCAGTACGCGAGGCCGTGGCACTGGATCGCGCGCGCAGCGGCCGGCGCGGTGGTCGCGGGCGAGCCGTTCAGCCTCGAGGCGCGCGTGGAGCGGCCGGGCACCGATCCCCTGAGCGCGGGCGGCTGGCGTGCCGACCCCGAGCACGAGGGTGGCATCCTCGGCGATCATGCGGTGCACTACCTCTCGCTGCTGCACCTCCTCGACCACGAGTGCGAGGTGGTGGCATGTCACCGCGAGGGGCCGGGCGGCCGCGAGGTGGCGTCGCTCCAGGTCAGGGTCGGCGCTGCCGGCGTCGCGAGCGTTCACGTTTCCAATGCGGGCACCAGCCGGAGCAACCTCATCCGCCTCGAACGCCCCGGACAATGCCTCGAGATGGAATGGCAGAACGGCGCCTTCGCGATCGCGCACAACGGCCGGCGCAGCGGGCCACGCGCGGTCGAGTCCCTCAGTGACCGCACCATCGTCAACGCACTCTATGCGCCCATGTACCAACAGGTCATCGCTCACCTTGGCGACCTGCCAAGGCGCTCCGAAGAGATCGGGCACACCCTCGGCACCGCCCGCCTACTGTCTGCCGCGATCCACCTCGCGCGCTGACCCGCGCAGCATCGCGGCGAGGTGAGGTACACCACCACAATCCGTCGAGCGGACCGAGCGCGTCTCACGTTGGTTGCGTACCATCCTCCCCGTGGACGACCTACGCGACCTTGCTCGTACTGTGCTGCTCGCCTTCGCCGACCTCGGCGTCTATCTCCCCAGCAACCGCGAGCGCCTGCTTCGCAAGATGCGCTTCCTCGACCCCCTCGACCCCGACGAGCTCATCGAGTTCCTCAATCTCTGCATCGAGGCGGGCCTCATCGACGACGCTGAGGCCGGACGGCTGCGGCTCGACCCCAACGAGGCCCGGCTGCTCGCCGTCTCCATGGACGGGCACACCCCCGTGCCCGACGACCAGGCATACGCGTGGGCGATGCGGCTGGGCGGACCGAGCCCGGCCTGAGCCCGGCAGCGCCGCCTACGCGGCGCCGTGCTCACGGTGCGTCGATCTCCGCGACGTCGCGGCTTCGGCCGCCGGCTTGGACGGCGCCCTGGCGGGCCGGGGCTTCCCCGCGGCCTTGCGCCGCCTCGCCGGGCGGGCCGTTTCCCCGCTCGCCGCGCGGGCGGCCTCGACCAGCTCGCGCAATCCCTCCTCGACACACTCTGCGAAGACCTCGACGTCGGGGACACCCTGCGCATCGACGAGGTACCCGAAGTTGAGCTGGCCCAGGTAGCTGAAGATGGCGACCGCCAGCTGCTGGCCGTCGTACAGGAAGGCGATGGGAAAGAACTCGACGAGCTTGGCGCCCTGGCAGTAGAGCGGGAACTGCGGGCCCGGGACGTTGGTGACGATGAGGTTGAAGGCGATCTGCCGCAGGGACGCACGCGCCACCATGGCGTGCAGCGTTGACGGCGCGAAACCGGCCAAGTTGAGGAGAAAGTCGGCGCCGACAGCCTGCTTGCGCGCCTTGAGCGCGTCGACGGTGCTGCGCACCGCCGCGATCCGCCGCTGTGGGTCGGCCTCCGAGATGGGCAGCTTGACGAGCAGCATGGCCAGCCGGTTGCCCAGCGCGGTGCGCTCGCTGCTGTCGCGGATGCTCACCGGGCAGAGCGCCTGGAGCACCTCGTGCTCGTCGTCGGGGTCGACGCCGCGCGTGACAAGGAAGTGGCGAAGTCCGCCTGCCACCACGGCGAGCACGATGTCGTTGATGGTGCCGCCGAAGGCGGTCTTGATGGTGCGGAAGTCCTCGAGCGGGAAGCGGCTGTACGCGAACGAGCGCGCCGCGCCGGTCTTGCCGTTGATCGGCGACTTGGGCGCGCCCATGTGCTCCGCCATCGACGCCAAACCGCTCGCGGTGTCACGAAGAGCGTGGGCCAGCCGTCCCGGCTGGCCGGCCACCGCCCGCGCCGCGCTCAGCACACGCACCGGCCGCGTCACCCGTTCGCGCAGCGAGTTGATGAGCAGACCCACGCTGGTGGGCGACTCGCGCGCCTCCCAGCGCGACACCCCGAAGGGCTGCCTGCCCGACTCGGGGTCGACGTCGAGAAGGAGGGTGGCAAGCTCGAGGTTGGAGATGCCGTCGACCATGGCGTGGTGCGACTTGGTGAGCAGCGCCCAGCGACCGCCGCTCAGTCCCTCGACGATGTAGATCTCCCACAACGGGCGGCGGCGGTCGAGCGGGCGCGAGAAGACGCGGCCGATGAAGTCCTGCAGCTCCGTGGCGCCGCCCGGCCTGGGCAGTGCTGCACGCAGCAGGTGATTGGTCATGTCGAAGTCGGGGTCGTCGACCCACACCGGGGTGTCGAGGCTGAGCGGGACAAAGGCGAGCTTCTGACGGTAGCGCGGCATGAGGTCGAGTCGGGCAGCGACCGCCTTGGCGAGGCCGTCGTAGAGCGCGCGGCCGGTCCCGAGTGGCGAGTGCTCGAACGTCGCGACCCCGCCGATGTGCATGTGTGTCCGCGGCGTCTCGAGGTAGAGGAACGACGCGTCGAGCGGCGTCAGCTTCTGGGCGCCCTGCATGGCGCAGAACTCTACCCCGGACGTCCGGCGCATGGGCAAGGATGGTCCGCGCGATGTCCGTGTGAGGTTCGTAGCCTGCGCGCATGAACGTCGGCACACCGCTCGCCACCGTGCCGGTCAGCTTCTTCGATCCCCGCAGCGGCCTCAGCGCGCTCGCTGTGCAGCACATCCGCGCCGACGGTCGCATCGCACTCGTGTACCACGACGCTCCCGGCGTTGCGGCCGCCACTGCGCTCATCGCCGGCGTCGCTGAGACCCTCATGGCCGAGCTCCCGCTCGGGCACACCCTCGGCATCATCGAGACGAGCGTTCCCGAGCACGACTTCGAGCCCTTCGTCTATGCCCGCGCCGTCCTCTCATGCGCGGCCTGGCCCGGCAGGATCAACGCCGGGACAGGCCGCGTCCTGGGCGTCGAGGCGGTGGCGGCGGCGTGCAGCAT
>CATPAP010000253.1 GCA_955651875.1 Candidatus Dormiibacterota bacterium | reverse complement strand
TCGCCGAGCAGGTCGAGGGGCCGGTCATCGCCGGGCTCAGACGATGCTTCGAGGGCGACGTGCGCCAGTGCGCGGAGGCGCTCGAACCAGCCCGCAAGGCGCGCATCCACGTGTTCATCGGCACCTCGCCCATTCATCGGGACTCACAGCTGCACCTGACGCAGCGGCAGGTGCTCGAACGCGTCACCTCGATGACCGCGCTGGCCAAGACCTTCCGCGAGGACGTCGAATTCTCGCCGATGGACGCCAGCCGCACCGAGCCGGAGTATCTCGCCGACGTCGTTGCGGCGTCGATCGAGGCCGGCGCCACGACCGTCAATCTCCCCGACACCGTCGGCTACGCGACGCCCGACGAATGGCGCGGCCTCATCGACTGGCTGCGCACACGCGTGCCGGCTCTCGACACGATCACCCTGTCGGTGCACTGCCACAACGACCTCGGCCTCGCCGTCGCCAACTCGCTCGCGTCGATTCGCGCCGGCGCTCGCCAGGTCGAGACCTGCGTCAACGGCATCGGCGAGCGCGCCGGCAACGCCGCCCTCGAAGAGGTGGCCATGGTGACGCGGCTGCACCCCGAGGTCTTCGGCGTGGCCACCCAGCTCGACCACGGGCAGCTGTACCGAACCTCGCGCATGGTGTCGCAGCTCACCGGCATGCTCGTGCAGCCGAACAAGGCAGTGGTGGGCGCCAACGCATTCGCGCATCACTCGGGCATCCACCAGGACGGCATCCTCAAGGACCGCCGCACATTCGAGATCATGGATGCCGCCGAGGTGGGCGCGGGCAGCACGCTGGTGCTCGGCAAGCTGTCGGGCAGGCACGCGCTCCGCAACCGGCTCGAGGAACTCGGCTACAACCTCGACGGCGAGGAGTTGAACCGCGCCTTCGTGCGCTTCAAGGCGCTTGCCGACCGCAAGCGTGACGTCACCGACCGCGACCTCGAGGCGGTCGTCGCCGACGAGCGCCGCACCGGCGAGGAGCTTTACAAGCTCGAGCACCTCCAGGTGAGTTGCGGCACGCAGCTGCGACCGACTGCGACGGTGCGCATGCTGCTGCCCGACGGGCTGTCGCACGAGGCGGCGGCCATCGGCGACGGCCCCGTCGACGCCGCGTACCGGGCGATCAACTCGCTGTGCGAAGTCGACAGCGAGCTCGAGGAATTCGCCGTGCAGGCGGTCACCGAGGGCATCGATGCCGTCGGCGAGGTGAGCGTTCGCCTGCGACGCGACGGCGCCCGAGCCGCCGGTCACGGCGCCGACACCGACATCATCGTCGCGGCCGCCAAGGCGTACGTCCATGCCATCAACCGCATGGCCGATGGGGTCGCCGGCGGCGTCAAGCCCACCCCGGAGACCGCAGGCGGGGTACCGGCGGCCGGCACATGACTGTGCGCACGCTGTCCGACAAGGTCTGGGACGCGCACGCCGTCGTCGACGACGGCGGCGGCCCGACCGTCCTCTACATCGACCTCCACCTGGTGCACGAGGTGACCTCGCCGCAGGCCTTCGAGGGGTTGCGAATTGCCGGACGGACGGTGCGCCGGCCCCACCAGACGGTGGCGACGATGGACCACAACGTGCCAACCCTCGACCAGCTGGCGCCCATCAAGGACCCGGTCAGCGCGGCACAGGTGGAGGCGCTGCGGCGCAACTGCGAGGACTTCGGCATCGCCTGCTATAGCGTCGGCCACCGCTGGCAGGGCATCGTGCACGTCATCGGCCCCGAGCTCGGGCTCACGCTGCCGGGAACGACGATTGTGTGCGGTGACAGCCACACCGCCACGCACGGGGCCTTCGGTGCGCTCGCGTTCGGCATCGGCACCACCGACGTTGAGCATGTCCTCGCCACCCAGACGCTCCGGGCGGCGCGGCCGGCGCCGATGGAAGTGCGCATCGACGGCGAACTGCCCAGCGGAGTCACGGCCAAGGACGTCGCGCTCGCGGTGCTCCATACCATCGGCACCGCCGGCGCTGCCGGCCACGTCGTCGAGTACACGGGGTCGGTGGTGCGGCGCTTCTCGATGGAGCAGCGCATGACCCTGTGCAATCTCACCATCGAGGGTGGCGGGCGCGCCGGGATGATCGCTCCCGACGACATCACCGTCGCCTACCTCGACGGCCGTCCGTTCGCACCGCGCGGCGAGGCGTGGGACGCGGCGATGGCGGCGTGGGCAGAGCTGTGCAGCGATCCCGGCGCCGTATACGACCGATCAGTGCAGATCGACGCCTCCGACCTGGCCCCGTTCGTCACGTGGGGGACGACGCCGGCCCAGTCGGTGGCGGTGACCGACAGCGTACCCGACCCGGACAGCTTCAGCGACCCCTCGCTGCGCGAGTCCGCTGTGCGCGCGCTGCAGTACATGGGGCTTGCCGCGGGGACACCCATGGAAGACGTGGCCATCGATGCTGTGTTCATCGGGTCCTGCACCAACTCGCGTATCGAAGACCTGCGCAGCGCGGCGTCGATCCTGAACGGCCGCCGGGTTGCGGACGGCGTGCGCGTGCTCGTCGTACCGGGGTCGCAGCAGGTGAAGCTGCAGGCCGAGCGCGAGGGCCTGGACCACATCTTCCGCAGCGCCGGCGCCGAGTGGCGCGACGCCGGGTGCTCCATGTGCCTCGGCAT
>CATPAP010000252.1 GCA_955651875.1 Candidatus Dormiibacterota bacterium | reverse complement strand
GGTATCGCCTTCCACGCTGAGGCTATCGGCAGCAAGGCGGTTCATGCTCAGCGCAAAAACGTCACTCGCGTGTCCGCGAACGGTGCAGTCGCCGCCTGACCCTCCGCGCTGCACGCCGAGTCCGTCGTCGCGCAGCTCGACCAGCCACTCCCTCCCCACGTCGAGCGCCGCGAGATGCAGTGTGCGCCCGCCGCCCCCCGGCACCTTGATGCGCATCGACGCGATGGTCAGCCATTCGTCGACCCCGTCCGCCGCCTGGAGCGCTGCGAAGGGCGTTGTCGAGTTCGCGGCCTGTTCCACGTCGAGGCGGTGGATCGCCGTCTCATGCGCCTGCCGCCGTGCCCAGAAGGCGAGCGCGCTGGGCGCGGGAGCCCAGGCCCAGAAGGCGTCGTCCGGGGATGCTTTCGTGAGTGCCTCCACGAGCTGGCCATGCCCCTCCTCGTACCAGGCGAGCAGCTCGTCGTGATCACCGGGTCCTTCGAAGTCGCGGCGCGGACGTTCCTGCCTTCGCTCGCGCACGATCGTCCCAGCCCAGCGATGCACGTCGCATACGTGGCGGAGCAGGTCCTCGACGGTCCAGCCGGGGCAACCGGGGACGGGCGTACCGAACGCCGTCTGGGCGGCGACCTCGCCAAGTCGCCGCCCGTCGATGCGCAGGTTCTCGATGTGCGCGGCGGTGGACAGCGGCTCGGTGCCACTCACGGGTAGATACCCGCGGCGCCAACTCCAACAACGCGTGTCCGGGGACGCTTCCGGCTTGCCATCAGTCTCTCCCAGTACAGCCCGGGGCGCCCCGGACACGGAGATTCAACCATGGCAGCCGCCGGTCCGTTGCGGCCCGTAGACTGGGTCACATGTGTCGCAGCATCAAGACCCTCCGTGGCAGCGAGCCCGTCCCGGACGACGACGTCCGCGCGGCGGCGCTGCAGTTCGTGCGCAAGGTGAGTGGGTACCGCCAGCCCTCCGCTGCCAACCGCGCAGCCTTCGACGCGGCGGTCGAGCAGGTCGCGGCCTCGACCGGCCACCTCCTCGAGCACCTCGCGGCACCCCGTCGTGCCGCCTCTGGAGGCGGCGGTTGACGGCAACGGTGGCCGTCGGCGCGATCACACCCCACGGCGACCTCGGCATCGCGGACGCATGTGACGAGGCCACGCGAGGCCTTGCATCGCGTTCATCGCCAGCGCCGACCAGGGCCATGGACATGACGCTGCCGGGCGGTACGGCTTCCATCCCGAATCGGCGGAGTTCGACGGGCGCGTCGCCGACATCGTTCGGCGGGGCACCCTCGACGATCTCGTGGACATCCCCCACGACGACGTCGCCGCTGCTCAGGCAGACTCCTGGTGGCAGATGCTCATGCTCGTCGGAAGCGATGCGCGAGAACGGCATGCAGTACAGCTGCGAGCTGCTCGCCTACGAGGCGCCGACCTACTACGGGATGCTGACCGCTGTGGTGACGCCGCACCGATAACGCTCGCGCCGCCTCAGTGGGCCGTCGTGGCCACGGGCGCATGGGCATCGAGCCAGCCGGCCACATCGTCGAGGACCGCGTCGCGCTCGGGCTCGTTGAGCACCTCGTGGTACAGGCCCTCGTAGATGCGCAGGGTGTGATCGGCAGACCCCGTGTGCTCGTCCACCCAGCGCGCCGACCCGGGATCGACGAGCAGGTCGACGGTGCCCTGGAGCGTGAGCAGCGGCAGCTGCAGGAGTCCGATGTCGCGCTGCACCTCACCGATGGCTCCGAGCACCTCGGAGGCGGTGCGCGCACGCAGCTTGCCGAGATGGACCAAGGGATCGTTCCGATACGCCTTCACCACCGCGGGATCGCGGCTGACGGCATCGAGGCGGAGGGCAACGACAGGTAGGTTCGCGGCCCACCGTGAGAGGAATCGTCCGGCGCGGACCGTCGCCGGGGACATGCCCCGTGGCGGCATGACGCTCGGCGCGGAAAGGATCAGTCCGTCGAGCGCGTCGTGGTGACGCAGCGCGTACACGGTGGCGATAAGGCCACCGAGGCTGTGGCCGAGCAGAAAGAGCGGCCGCGGCGCGGCGACGAGCACCTCGCGGACGTAGCGGTCGAGGTCGGCGACCCAGTCGTCGAAGCGTTCCACCGCCGCGCGACGTCCGCCCGACAGCCCGTGACCCCTGTGGTCGAGAGCGGCGACCACCCAGCCGTCGCGCGCCAATCTCTGCGCGACATGGGCGTAGCGTCCACCGTGCTCGTTGATCCCGTGCGCGATGACCACGGTGCCGCGCGCGTCACCGTCCGGCAGCCATTCGCGGTGTGCGATGGGGGTGCCGCGAACCCCGCTGAACGTTCCCCGGCGCTGGCGCACCCGGCCATCCTCGCGGTTTGTGCCACGGTTGTCCAATCGGTCAAGCGTGCGCAGCCGCCCCCGAGCGGCCCCTGGACGACCCGGCCGTGGCGGCCGGCGTGCGCGGCAGCCCGGAGAAGCAGCTCGTCCTTGAGACGGTCGGGCAGGAGGCGCGACAGCGGGATCAGCAGCTTCGCCTGCCGGCCGACCGGGTAGCGCGTACGAGGCCGCGACGAGAGCAGCGCGTGCTCCACCGCGCGCGCGACCTCGATCGGATCGACGCCCGTCTCGTTCTCATGCGCGGCCACCTTGCTGGCGATCTCGACGGCAGCGCCGTACAGGGTCATCACCTCGGGTGGAGCGTTGCGGAGCAGTTCCTCACCGGCACGCAACCCCTTGTCCCAGATCGGGGTCTTCACCGCGCCGGGCTGGATGAGTGACACCGAGATGCCCCACGGGCGCAGTTCGAGTCGGAGTGCGTCGCTGATCGCCTCCAGCGCGTGCTTGCTGGCGCAGTACGGGGCGGCAATGGGCTGCGCAAGCCGGCCGGCGAGCGAGCCGATGGTGACGATCCGGCCGGCATTCAGGCGCAGCAGCGGCGCGAAGGCCTGCACCATGGCAACCGCCCCGAGGACGTTGATCTCAAGCTGCCGGCGCCACTGGTCGAGTGGCACGAACTCCGTCGGGCCGGCCACGGCGATGCCGGCGTTGTTGACGATGCCGACCAGCCGCGCATCCCGCACCGCCTCGGCGACCAATCGCGCCACCTCTGCCACCTGTGAGGCGTCGGTGACGTCGAGGCGCACCGGGGTGAGCCGGCTGCTCGACTCGCGCCGGAGGCTCTCGCCGTCCTGCTCCCGGCGCACGCCGGCGAACACGCTCAGCCCGAGTGCGTCGAGGTGGAGCGCGGTGGCCCTGCCGATGCCCGTCGACGCGCCCGTGACCACGACTGCGGCCCGATCCATGGCATGACCTCCTTCACGTCAACGCCGGCGATTGTCCTCTCGGGCGGTCCGTGCCCGTCAAATCAGCGACGCACAAAAGGGAGAGGCCCGGCCGCACAAATGGGGCCGGGCCTCCGGGAAGGGAGGGTCTGTCGGTCAGCCGGCGTTGACGCCCGTCCGCGGGGTGGCGAGGATGCTCACCAGCTTGGTGACGATCCAGGCCGCGATCGTGTAAACGACCACCGCGAGCACATCCGCCCAGTGGATCACCGTACCGTTGGCCACGGCCGTGTTGGTGAAGATGCCGTTGAATGGAGCCGCGAGCCAGCCGCCGAGGCGGTAGATGTAGTGGGCGAAACCGGTGTTGTTCGCACCAACGGCCTTGAAGATGAAGTCAAGCGCGAGGATGGCGTCGACAACACCTGCGATCAGCCACACCAGTTGGATCAGCCGGGAGCCGACCGGGGACCCCCCGACGCGGCTGCTCTGCGGCCCAGACCGCGCGGCGACCGGAGCAGCAGGCGCCGCCGAACTGTAGGGCGCCGCGGCGACGGGCGGAGCCGTTCCGGTCGGTGCGACGCTGTCGCCGGTGGCCACCCTCTCTTTCTGACCCTCGGCTGGGTCCATGTCCGTCACCTCCTGCATGGGCGCGTCCTCGCAGCGAGGAGCCCTTCCCGCCGAGCGCGCTCATTACACCTCGGCTATCAGCTTACATATTAACGTATTTGGAGGCAGAGTGCCACCAGCGACCCCTGCGGACCGCCTCAGGCGACCCCGGCTGCGCTCTCGAGACGGCCCTCTGCGCGGGCTTTGGCGCGGTCGTGCACGGGAGACACCCTGAGCCGGCGGGGAAGCGCGATGCGGCCGCTGCGCAGCCCGAGGGCGAGCGCGCGGTGGGCGGCCGCATGGGCCGGCGTCCAGCGGACTCCATAGACGCGGCGCATCGAGGGGGGAATGAGGCCGACGGTCGCGAAGGTCACCAGCGCCCAGACCGGGCTCATCGCCGCCGACGAGACCGGCGGGTCGAGGACGGTCCGGGCCACGAGTCGGGAGCCGTCACCGGGTTGCACCGCGCCGTTAGGCCCGGTCTGCCGGCTCACATAGTCCCTGAGCTCCGCACGGCTGTCCCACAGCGACCGTCTGGGCACGCCCATCAGCGCCGCGACGGTGTGCCACTCGCGCACGAATGCATCGCCCTCGTCCTCGGAGAGGCCGCCGACGAAAGCGTCGTGGGTCACGAGCATCGTGTCCACGAAGGTGGCGTGGACCCACCGCAGCAGCTCTGGGTCGCGACCGCTGTACCGCGAACCCCCGGGAACGGCGCTGGTGCCGTGCCCACTCTTGAGCCGCCCCTCGACCGCGGCGTGGAGGCGGTTGACCTCTCGTGCGGCGCGCTTCGCCTCGGCCGTGGTTCCAAAGCACATCACCGTGACCCATTCGACGGTGCGCTCGAACCGGCCGAACGGGTCGGTGGCGTAGACGCTGTGCTCAATGGCGCCCTCAGCCACAAGCGGGTGTGCCGCCTGCATGAGCAACGCCCGGCCGGCCCCGAGCATCAAGCGCGGTTCCGCCATGACGCGCCAGGTGACCGAGCCTGGTCCGAAGAGCCCCGGGTCGGGCGCCGTGTCAGAGATGGGGAGTGATCGGCGAGCTGACGGCAGCAGTGCTCCAATGGCGTTCGACAAGTCGGCCGCGCCAGGGATGCGCACGTGTCAGGCCGCCCGCCGGTGCCATGCTCGCTGTCCCACGTGGTTGATCATAGGGTCAGTCGAACGTCGGCCCGTTCAGCTCGATCGAGCCGCCCTCGTGGTGTCCGGTGGCGTGGTTTCGGGCGCGCCTCGAGGCGCC
Source organism: Candidatus Dormiibacterota bacterium (assembly GCA_955651875.1). Lineage (GTDB taxonomy): Bacteria > Chloroflexota > Dormibacteria > Aeolococcales > Aeolococcaceae > Aeolococcus. The sequence goes on along the minus strand of CATPAP010000252.1, from coordinate 10,020 downwards.
GCAGCACCTGGCCACCGTCGGTGGACTGTGTCACGGCCCCAGTCTAGGGTGCGTCCGGTGCGCCAGGCCGCCGCCGTCGGGGGCTCCGCTACCATCCACGGCCGTGCCCGAGAACGACTCCGCCGAACGCATCCTCGTGGTCGTCGCTCATCCCGATGACTGCGACTTCGGCTGCGCTGGCAGCACCGCGCGCTGGACGTCAGAAGGTCGCGAGGTGTCGTACTGCATCGTCACCGACGGCGACGCAGGTGGCTCGGATCGCGCCGTCAGCCGCGCCGATCTGGCCAAGCTCCGCCGTCGCGAGCAGACAGCTGCGGCCGCCGCGGTGGGCGTCAGCGACATCACCTTCCTCGGTCATCCGGACGGGAAGGTCCAGCCGACCATCGAGCTGCGCCGCGACATCAGCCGGGTGATCCGCATCAAGAAACCGCAGCGCGTCGTGACCCAGTCGCCCGAGCGCAACTATCAGCGCATCTTCGCGAGCCACCCGGACCACCTCGCCGCGGGGGAAGCGGCCCTGTGCGCGGTCTACCCTGACGCACGCAACCCCTTCGCGCACATCGAGCTGCTCGAGCAGGAGGGCCTGGAACCTCATTCGGTCGCTGAGGTCTACCTCATGGCGGTGATGAAGGGCGACACCGTCGTCGACATCACCGACACCATCGAGCGCAAGCTCGCGGCGCTCAAGTGTCACGCCAGTCAGTACGAGAACTGGGACGATCTCGCCGAGCGCATCCGCGGCTGGGCGCGTCTCAACGCGGAGCAGAACGGGCTCGGTGAGGGACGCAGCGCGGAGAGCTTCCTGCGCGTCCCCACCGGCTGATCGAGGAGGGAGCAGTGCAGATCACCACGCAGGTGGCGCTCGCCGGCGCGGTCGTCGGCGCCAACGCGGCAATGCTCGCGGTGCACCTGCGTCACCGCATCAACAGCCCACGAGTCTTCGCTGGCGCGGCCCTCAGCGCGGCCGCGCTCGCCGACGTGCTGCGCCGCCGCTGACGCGGCCGCGCGAGACACACTTTCGCTCAGCGAGCCGCCTCCAGCAGCAGGTCAGGCTCGCTCGGCGGAGTCAGAGGGCCAACGTCGCGCAGGGTCCGGACCGCAGACAGAAGGAGCGGGAGCGGTGTGAACACCGCGGCGATCGCGAACAGCCAGATGGTGTTGTGCAGCCCGATCGCAGAGCCGGTGAGGCCGCCAACAAAGGCACCGAGCGGGATCGTCCCCCACACGAAGAAGCGCATGGTCGCGTTCATTCGTCCCAAGAGGCGCGGCGGCGTGATCGACTGACGCAGGCTCACCTGCAGGACGTTGTAGCCGACACCTCCCGGCCCGCCGAGCAGTCCCGAGCAGATGAGCAGTGGAAGCGGAAACGCGCGAGGGGCCAAAGCGATGGGGAGATAGGCCACGGCCTCCATGCACGCCAGAACAATGATCGCCGGGCCGGTACCGACGCGGCGTGCCAGGCGTGACGCCAGCGCTGCGCCCGCGGGCGAGGTGATGCTGCCCACCGAGAACCAGAACCCGATCACCGCAGGACTCAGCCCAAGGTCGCGCACCGCATAGAGGATGAGAATCGCGTTGACGGCGTTGGCCGCAACGTTGAACACGGCGATCGATATCGCCACCGCGCGCAACAACGGTTGGCGCACGACGTAACTGACGCCCTCGCGCAGCTCGCGCAGCATGCTGCGTCCCACCGGCGCGTGCCGGGCCTCTCGCGGCATCCGGACCCTGAGCAGGAACACCACTGAAGCCAGGTAGCTCACCGCGTCGATAGACACCGCGATCGGTGGACCCATGGCCCGCACCAGCACACCACCGACGCCCGGTGAGATCACCTCCGTCGTCGCCCGCGTGAACTCCAGGCGGCTGTTGCCCTCGGCCAGCCGCTCGCGCGGGACCAGCGCCGGTAGGAACGACTGGTAGGCGACGTCGAAAAACACCGTCAGGACGCCGGTGCCGAAACCGACCGCGTACAGCTGCACCAGGGTGAGGTGACCAAGGACGGCGACGACCGGGATGCTGCCGAGCGCCAGCATCCGTCCGGCGTCGGCCACCACCATCACGGCGCGTCGTGGCAGTCGGTCCACCCACACGCCGGCAGGCAGCCCGACGAGCAGGAACGGGAGGAATTGGAGGGTGCCGAGCAGGCCCACCGCGAACGCGCCGGCGTGCAGCGAGATCACTGCCACCAGGGGAATCGCGAGGTACGACACACCGCTACCGGCTTCGCTGATGGTCTGGCCGATCCACAGCAGGCGGAAGTTGCGGTGTCGCCACAGGGACTCCGGACGCGAGGCTCCGATCCTCCTCACCATCCCTACGTGACCGCGATCGTGCAGGACGCCGATGATGCCACCGCGCTGATCGACAGTCGCGCGGTCGTCGCGTCCCACCGACTCTCCAGCGTGCACGTCGAGCTCACCTGTGGAGGGCCATCCAGCGCAGCCGGCCATGCCACGTCGATGTCCGTTCCCTTGTACGACGAATCCACGGTCATCGCAAGCAGGCCTCCGCCGGCCTTGACAGCAGCGATGGAAATGCCGGCGGGCGTCGCCGCCACGTACGGCCGGGCCAGGTGCCTGAGCAGGGCGGGGTCGGTGTGCCCCGCGCTGTCGCGGATGCCCCACGACGAGTCCTCGCGCCACTGCCACCACGCCCAGCCCGCGCCCGCGGAGTCGAAGGCGTCCAGCGCGTCGTCGATCCAGGTCGTCACCCCCGCCTGAGTCGCCGACATCCCCCACTCGCCGACCCACAGCGCCGCCGGCACCCGTCTCGCCTCGCCGGCACCTTGGTTGACATGTTCGTCAAGCGGCACGTGATTGCCGTCGAACGTTGGTGGTACCAGCGAACCGGTGTACTCATGCGGCGAGTACACGAGGTTGGGTGCCTGCAGCGGAACGATGGTGGTGCCGTAACTGCCGATCAGCTCCGCCTCGACGATGAAGAGATGGTTGGGGTCGACGGCGCCGATTGCATCGATGGTGTGCGCGTAGAGCGGCCACATGAAGTCGCGCTCGAACCGGATGGGCGGCAGCGGGATGGCGTGGGGCTCGTTGTAGAGGTCGTAGCCGGCCACGCCGCTGTCCCCCCGGAAACGCTGGGCAAGTCGCTGCCACGACTGCATGAAGTCCGACTGCCAGTCGGGCGACAGCCAGAAGTACGTGTTCGCCCCGATGATCGCGGGCGAGAGATGTCGCTGCCAGTCTCCAAGAGCTGGGAGGTGGAGATTGGGAGCGAGCGGCAGCGCGGCCCATGCCGGCGCCCCGGACCCGCCGAATGCGGCGCTCCAGTCGAGGAAGTGCATGTCGAGGACGGCGTAGATGTGGTGGCTGTTGAGCAGCTGCACGGTGGCCGCGATGGCGTCGAAGTAGCTGCTGTCCCAGTGGCCGCGCTGTGGTTCGAGCCGCCCCCAGGAGATGGCCAGTCGCACGACGTCGAAACCGTCGCGCTCCATCATGGTGGCATCGCCGTCGTCGAGCGGCGAGCGCAGCACGCTCTGCTCGAGCAGCGTCGAGGTGTTGAACCCGCGCAGCACGACGATGCGTCCTGCCTCGTCAACGATGTGGCGATCGCGAACCGACAGCCACGACAGGTCCCAGCTGGCCGCGGGGCGATCGGCCTGGGGGACGGTGGTGGTCAGTGCCGCCACCGGCAGCTCGAACCAGGCCACCGAGGCGATCACCGCCAGCGCGACGGCGGCCGTGGTGCGGGGGCCGCGCGCTCTCTCCCCGCCCCGTCGTGGGCGCGCCGCGAATCTCCTCACCGGCGAATCGTCGCACCGCGCGCCGCCAACCGTGTTGCCAAGAATATAGTTAGCCTCTATAATCATTTGTATGGTGAGCGAGGCCGCGATGGAGACGACGGATCCGCGCGTGGCGCTCGATCCTGTTGCGGTGGCCAATGGCCTTCGTCCCGTCCTGCTTCACCTCCAGAGGCACCTGCGGCGCGAGCTGCATGCTCTGGGCATCGGAGGCAGCCAGGTTTCCCTGCTGTCCGCCATCCACGGCTCCCCCGGCATCGGGGTCGCCGAGCTGGCGGCCCGCGAGGGGACGTCAGCTTCGTCGGTGTGCAATCACATCGACCGTCTCGAGGCGTCGGGTCTGGTCACCCGCACGCGCGTCGACGGCGGTGACAGGCGCCGGGTCGGGCTCACCTGCACGGCCGAGGGCGCCCGTGTGCTGCGCACGGTCCGGTCGCGCCGCACCGCGTGGCTGGCCGCCCGCCTCCGCGATCTCCCCGAGGATCAATTGCGCGCGATCGACAATGCCATGGCGGGTCTGAGCGCGCTCGTGGAGCGCTGACCGGATGCGTGTCGCAAACGCCTCGGCTCGCACCTTCGCGTCGCTGAGGCGTCACCGCAACTACCGTCTGTACTTCGGCGGGCAGGTGGTCTCGCTGAGCGGGACGTGGATGCAGAACGTTGCCCAAGCGTGGTTCGTCATCGTGCTGACGCACGGGTCAGCCTTCGCTGTCGGCGCACTCGCGCTGTGCCAGTTCGGGCCCTACGCGCTGTTCGGCCTCTTCGGCGGCTCCCTGGCCGACCGCCTCAACGCCCGCCGCACCCTCGTCTTCACGCAGTCGGCATCGATGCTGGTCGCAACGGCCCTCGCCGTCCTCGCGCTGACCCACACCGCCCAGACGTGGGAGGTGTTCCTTCTCGCCGCCGCCTCGGGCTCCATCCTCATCCTTGACACCCCGGTGCGGCAGGCCTTCACCATCCAGATGGTGGGGCGCTCCGAGCTGCCCAACGCCATCGCGCTCAACTCCAGCCTGTTCAACGCCTCTCGCGTGTTCGGCCCCGCCATCGCCGGTGTCCTCATCGCCACAGCCGGCGTGGGCGTCTGTTTCCTCATCAACGCCGTGAGCTTCCTCGCGGTCGTCGGTGCGCTGCTGCTCATGCGCGAGGATGAGCTCTTCGCCGTCAACCGTGGCACCAGCCGCCCCACGCTGCTCCGCGGCGTCGGCGAGGGTCTCGCCTACGCGTGGCGCACGCCGACCGTGCGGCTCGTCCTGCTCCTCATGCTGGTGATCTCGACCCTGGCGATCAACTTCAACGTCCTCCTGCCTGTGCTCGCCGCCCACACCCTGCGATCCGGGCCCGAGGTCTTCGGCCTGCTCAGCGCCTGCTTCGGCGTCGGCGCGCTGGCCGGCGCCCTCACCTCGGCGGCGCTGTCGCGGGCGAGCCTCAAGCTGCTCCTCATCGGGGCAGTAGGGTTCGGGGCTTCGCTGCTCCTGCTCGCTCCCCAGCGCACCGTTTGGGCGGCGTGCGCTGTGCTCGTCCTGACCGGGTTCACCTTCTCGCTGTACGCCTCGCAGAGCAACTCGTCGCTGCAGATGGTCGTTCCCGACCGGCTTCGCGGCAGGGTGCTGTCGCTGTACGGCTACGTCTTCTTCGGGACTGCGCCGCTGGGAGGTGTCCTCACGGGGTGGCTCACCGGGAGGTACGGCACCGGCCCTTTCCTCCTCGTCGTGGGCGGCATCAGCGTGCTGGCGGCGTGCGGCGGCGTGGTCGTCGTGCGCGCACGTGGCACCACGCTTCCTGAGCGCAAGCCGATACCGGGCATCGGCGGTGCGGACGCGAGTACGGTTACCGCACGCGAGTAGAACGGGGCCAACGGAGGGAGACGATGACGCGACCGCGCGTGGTCATCGTCGGAGCAGGGTTCGGTGGCCTGAGTGCGGCCCGTGCGCTGCGCACCGCCGACGTCGATGTGCTCATCATCGACCGCCACAACTACCACCTCTTCCAACCGCTGCTGTACCAGGTGGCGTCCGGCCTCCTCGACCCGTCGGAGATCGCCCACCCGGTGCGCACCATCCTGCGGGGCCACGCCAACACCGACGTGCGCATGGAGACCGTGCGCGGTATCGACCTCGAACGCCGTGTGGTGCACGGTGACGAGGAGATCTCCTACGCCTACCTGATCGTCGCCGCCGGGTCTGTGACCAACCACTTCGGCAACAAGCAGCTCGCCGCGCACACCATGGGCCTCAAGGGCCTCACCGACGCGCTCAGCCTGCGCGCGAAGGTGCTCAGCCGCTTCGAGGAAGCTGCGGAGACGACGGACGACGAGTGGCGCCGGCACCTGCTGACGTTCGTCATCGCGGGCGCCGGCCCGACGGGCGTCGAGTACGCCGGCGCATTGAGCGAGCTCTTCTCACACCTGCTCCCCAGGGACTTTCCTCGGCTCGACTTCGCGTCGGTGCGTGTCGTGATCGTGGAGGGACGGACGCGCATCCTCGAGTCCTTCCATCCCCGTCTCGGTGCGATGGCGGCCGGGCTGCTCCGCCGTCGTGGTGTGGAGTTGATGCTCGGACGGACAGTCGCGGAGGCGGACGACCGCGGCATCACTCTCGACAACGGCGCCCGTATCGAGTCGGAGACCGTGATCTGGACTGCCGGCGTTCGCGCCTCACCGCTCGGCGAGGGGCTGACCCCCCACGTCGCCCACTCTGGCCGCGTGCCCGTCCGCGCCACCCTGCAGCTGCCTGACCATGACGAGGTCCAGGTGATCGGCGATCTCGCCGAGTTCGAGGAGGCCGGCCAACCGCTGCCGATGCTCGCCCCCGTCGCCATCCAGCAGGGCAAGCACGCCGCCAGCAACGTCATCGCGATGCTCGGCGGCGGCTTGCCCACGCCGTTCCGCTACCGTGACAAGGGCACGATGGCGACGGTGGGCCGCAACTTCGCCGTGGTGCAGATCGGCCGCATCCGGGTCGCTGGCTTCGTCGGATGGCTGATGTGGCTCTTCGTTCACCTGACGTACATCATCACGTTCCGCAGCAAGGCGGTGGTTCTGATCAACTGGGGTTGGAACTACATCTTCTACGACCGCCCGGTCCGCCTCATCACCGAGGTCTCATCGGACCGCGCCACTGATCAACCGGACACGGAGGCACGACCATGAAGCGACGCAGGCTGAGTGAGCTCGAGGTATCGGCTCTCGGGCTCGGCTGCATGGGGATGTCGGACTACTACGGGTCGCAGGGCGATCGCAAGGAGGGCGACGGCATCGCCGCCATCCACCGGGCCATCGAGCTCGGCATCGACTTCCTCGATACCGCCGACAGTTATGGTCCCTTCACCAACGAACAGCTGGTCGGCAAGGCGATCGCCGATCGCCGGGACCGCGTTGTGCTGGCAACGAAATTCGGCTTCGAACGCAAACCTGACGGCAGCCAGCCCATCAACGGCTCCCCCGAGTACGTGCGTCGTGCCTGCGACGCGAGTCTCGAGCGCCTGCGCACCGACCACATCGACCTCTATTACCAGCACCGTGTCGACTCCAATGTGCCGGTTGAGGAGACGGTGGGCGCGATGGCGGAGCTCGTACAGGTCGGCAAGGTGCGCTGCATCGGGCTGTCCGAGGCGGCGGCGTCGACAATTAGGCGCGCCCACGCAGTCCACCCGATCACCGCGGTGCAGAGCGAGTACTCTCTGTTTGCGCTGGACATCGAGGACAAGGTCATCCCCGTCCTCCGCGAGCTCGGCATCGGGCTCGTCGCCTACAGCCCGCTCGGCCGTGGCCTGCTCACCGGCGCCATCGCCGGCACCGACTCGCTGCCCGCTGACGACGTGCGCCGCGAGCGCTTCCCGCGCTTCGCGGAGGATAACCTCGACGCCAACGTGGCCCTGGCGCGGCGCGTGGGCCAGCTTGCGTCGGCGCGCGGGGTGACTGCGGCCCAGCTGGCGCTGGCGTGGGTGCTCAACCGCGGTGAGGAAATCGTGCCCATCCCAGGCACCAAGCGGGCCTCACGTGTCGAGGAGAACGCCGCCGCCGCTGACATCGAGCTCACCGACGAGGAGATGGCTCAACTCGACGCGGCGGTGCCGCGGGACGCAGTCAAGGGCCAGCGCAACTGGGACATGGCGTCGGTGAACCGCTAGCGCCTCAGTCGTTGCCGGTCGCCCGCGCCGGGGCGGATCTCGATCTGAATCACGTCGGTCGACATCCTCGATCCCGCGAGCGGACCTGATTGGCAGCGGATGTACGCCGATGGCGTCCCAGTAACGATCGCTGTTCCACCGGGGTGCTGCGATCCCGGTCCCGTTCCCAATCGGGCGTTAGTCCAGCCTTCCGGTCAACCCGCGGCGCGCAGGGGCGGCTCTGGCAGGATGGAGGGACCCATGACAGTCGCGAACCGCGCCCGCCCATGACCGCCAGCGCCGTCCTGCTCATCGTCGCCGTCTTCCTCGCCAGCGCGGTGGAGATGGTCGAGGCGGCCACCATCGTCGTCGCCGTCGGAGTGACCCGCGGGTGGCGCGGAGCTCTCATCGGCGTCGGCGTCGGACTGCTCGCGCTGGCGGCGATCGTGGCAGCCCTGGGACCGGCGCTCACCGCCATCCCGCTGAGCGCGCTGCGCCTGGCCATCGGTGGTCTGCTCCTCGTGTTCGGTCTCAGCTGGCTGCGCAAGGCGATCCTTCGCGCCGGCGGTCTCAAGGCGCTCCACAACGAGGAGCAGTCGTTTCACGAGGAGCGCGAGCGCGCCCGTGAGGCGGCGGTGAACGCCGGCCGCCTGGACACCTACGGGTTCACCGTGAGCTTCAAGGGCGTGCTGCTCGAGGGCCTGGAGGTGGTGTTCATCGTCATCACCTTCGGCACCAACCAGGGCCGCATCGGGCTCGCCGTGCTCGGGGCCCTTGCCGCGGCGCTGCTCGTCCTCGGGACCGTCGCCGTCGTGCGGGCGCCGCTGTCGCGGGTGCCCGAGAACACCTTGAAGTTCGCCGTCGGCGCGATGCTCACCTCGTTCGGCACGTTCTGGGGTGCCGAGGGCGCCGGGGTCACCTGGCCCGGCGGTGACATCGCGCTCGCCGTGATCATCCCGGTGACGGTGCTGATCAGCGTCGCCATGGTGGCGGTGCTGCGTCGCGCCGCACCGGTCGCCAGGACCATCGGGGTGGGCACCGCCTGATGCGCCATGTTCGCGCCTTCGCGCTGTTCTGGTGGGACTTCATCGTCGGCGACGACTACCGCCTGGCGGTCGGCGTGGTGATCTCGCTCGCCCTCACCGCAGTGCTCACCCGCGCCGGGATCAGCGCGTGGTGGCTGCTGCCGCTCGCTGTGCTGAGCATGCTGGGGCTGTCGGTCTTCCAGGTCGCGCGACGCAGCACGCACATCTCGCCCCGATAGACTCGCCGCATGGCAGCGGAACACACCAGACATCCTCTGCAGCCACAGCTGTGGTGGCGCGCGTTCACCGGCTTCTATCGCCCCAGGGCGATGGTAACGCTGCGCTCGACCCGGTGGCGCGTTTCCTCTACTCAGCGCGTACTGTGATCCTGGTCATCTCAGCGCAGGCGGCGGCCATCGCCGGATTGATGGCGTCATCGAGCGCGGCTTCAGCCCGGTGGCTTTCGTCCTCGTGTTGTACGACGACGTGTCAGCCGGCACGGTCTCGGAGGTAAACGCGTACACCACGGTATCAGGAATCTGCGCCGCCATTCCGATCTGGAAATAGATGAGAGTTTGCGCGGGATGGCCGGTGGGCCGAGCGGCTCCCGTGAGCCGCCCCCATCAAGTCAGCGCGGGATCTAGCTAGGAGTTGGTGTCGGAGGAATCACCGACCGCGCTCTCGAAGTAGTTCGGTTGGCACCGCCAAATTGGTGGGGACAGGAGTGACGTCGGTGCTGCATGACATGTTCCCGCGTCGGATTGCTGCCCCTTGTTGTAGGCTCGATGGTATGCCACACGGTGCCTGGGGCACCGACGGCAAGGACCATCGGTCGCGGCCATCACCGTAGCGGGCTTACGCGCCCTTGTAGCTCCCTTGCATTACGACGTTGCCCCGAGCCACAATCTCCCCGATCGACTGCCCATCGGCGGGCACCTCAGTCCCGTCCTCGGCAACCACTCTCAACTCCCTGACCTTACTGCGCGGCGGAGGACAAATGAGCCAACGTCGGCGTCGGTCGAGAGCCCTTCGCACGACCGGGCAGATGACCCTGCTCTGCGTGAGCGTGGCTCTCGGCGGCTGCGGGGGCGCTCAGGTGCGGTCGGCAACACCAACGGCAATACCCAG
>CATPAP010000251.1 GCA_955651875.1 Candidatus Dormiibacterota bacterium | reverse complement strand
GGCCATCACCGTGTCGCCGACCGCCACGCCGAGCGGCGCGAGGATGTAGCGCTTCTCGCCGTCGGCGTAGTTGACCAGGGCAATGCGCGCCGAACGGTTGGGGTCGTACTCGATGCCGGCGACGCGGCCCGGGACGTCGAGCTTGTTGCGCTTGAAGTCGACGAGCCGGTACAGCTTCTTGTGGCCGCCGCCGCGGTGACGGACGGTGATGCTGCCGGTGTTGTTGCGCCCGCTGTGCTTCTTGAGGTGCTCGGTGAGCGACTTCTCCGGGCTGGTCCTGGTGACCTCCTCGAAGCTGCTCACCGACATGAAGCGTCGGCCCGGGCTGGTCGGCTTGTAGCGCTTGATCGGCATGTCTAGACGCCCTCGAAGAGCCCGTCGATCTTCTGACCGGGGGCCAGGGTTACCACGGCCTTTTTCCAGTCGGGGCTGTGGCCCACGACGCGAGCACGGCCGCGCGAGCGGCGGCGCACCTTGCCGCGGACGTTGATCGTGTTGACCTTGATGACGGTGACCCGCTGGGAGGCGAACAGCTCCTCGACGGCGTGACCGATCTCCACCTTCGTGGCCCAGGGCGCGCAGCGGAAGGCATAGCGCCCGACGGCCATGGCGCCGTACGACTTCTCGCTCACCACCGGTCCGAGGACCGCCTGCTCGGCGGTGCGGCCGGCGCTCACGACCAGGCCTCCTCGACATGGTCGAGCGCATCGCGCGTCATCAGCACCGTGTCGGCGGTGAGCAGATCACGCACAGAGAGATTGGCGGCGAGCACGACGCGCACCTCGGCGAGATTGCGCGCGCTGCGCTCGAGCAGCTCGTTGTGCGAGCCGAGGACCACTAGAACGCGCGCGCCGGCCTCGATGGTGCGGAGAAGGTCGACGACCGCGCGGGTGCGCGGAGCCTCGAGCTCGAATCCGCCGAGCACGGAGATGTGGCCGTCCTGTGCCTTGGCAGCGAGAGCGCTGCGCAGGGCGAGCCGGCGCTGCTTGCGCGGCATCTCCTGGCGGTGGCTGCGCGGGGTCGGGCCGAACACGATCCCACCGCCGGCCCACTGCGGGGACCGGATCGAGCCCTGGCGCGCGCGCCCGGTTCCCTTCTGGCGCCACGGTTTCCTGCCGCCGCCCCGCACCTCGGTACGGTTCTTGGTGTCGTGGGTGCCCTGGCGTGCGTTGGCCAGCTGGCGAATCAGCGCCTGGTGCATCACCGCGGTGTTGACCGGCCCACCGAAGACGGCGTCGGAGAGCTCGAGCTCACCGGTGCGCGCTCCGGTCTGGTTGAGGACGTTTGCGACTGCCACTACAGCGCCTGCTCACGTTCGCTGGGCCTGACCAGCACGACGCCGTTCTTGTGCCCGGGCACCGATCCCTTGATGAGCAGCAGGTTGCGCTCGCCGTCCACCCGCACCACCTCAAGGTGGCGGATGGTGCGGCGCGCATGCCCGTAATGCCCCGACATCTTGACACCCTTGAAGGTGCGCGCCGCGTCGACCGAGCCGATCGATCCCGGCTGGCGGGTGTTCATCGAGCCGTGGCTGACAGGGCCGCGGCTGAAGCCGTGGCGCTTCACCGTTCCGGCGAAGCCCTTGCCCTGGCTGATCCCGGTGACGTCGACGAGCTCGCCGGCGCTGAACATCTCGACATGGAGCCGGCTGCCGACCTCGGCGTCACCGGGGTCGCGAACCTCCGTGAGCTGAAGAAGCGGGCGCACCCCGGAGCGGCGGTAATGACCGCTGAGCGGCTTGTTCACCCGTTTGCCCGGCTGCTCGCCGAAGCCGATCTGCATCGCCTCGTAGCCATCGTTCGAGGTCGTTTTGCGCTGCACCACGTGGCAGGAGTCGGACTCCAGCACGGTCACGGGAACCACGGTTCCGCGCTCCGTGAAGAGTTGGGTCATGCCCACCTTGCGGGCGAGGATTCCCTTAGCCACGCTGGTCTCCGAGCTTGATCTCGATGTTCACCCCGCTGGGCATGTTGAGTCGCATCAGCGCATCGACGACCTTGGGGTTGGGGTCGAGGATGTCGAGGATGCGCTTGTGGGTGCGCATCTCGAACTGCTCACGCGAGTCCTTGTCGATGAAGGGGCCACGCACCACGGTGTACTTGTTGATGGTGGTGGGCAGCGGAACCGGTCCGGCCACACGCGTCCCCGTCCGCGTGGCCGTGTCGACGATCTTCGACGCGGCCTGGTCAAGGACCCTGTGGTCGTACGCCTTCAGGCGGATGCGAATCTTCTGTGCCATGAGGTGGAAGCCGTTCCTCTGCCCTGTCGAACCTATTTGTCGATGCTGGTGACGGCGCCGGCGCCGACGGTGCGGCCACCCTCGCGGATGGCGAAACGCATGCCGTCCTCGACGGCGATCGGGGTGATTAGCTCGATGCCCATCTCCACGTTGTCACCGGGCATGCACATCTCCTGCCCCTCGGGGAGGCTGATGGTGCCGGTCACGTCGGTGGTGCGGATGTAGAACTGGGGACGGTAGCCGTTGAAGAACGGCGTGTGCCGGCCACCCTCATCCTTGCTGAGCACGTACACCTGGGCCTTGAACTTGGTGTGCGGCGTGATCGTGCCGGGCTTGGCCAGCACCTGGCCGCGCTCGACGTCCTCACGCTTCACTCCTCGAATCAGGCACCCGACGTTCATGCCCGCCTCACCGGTGTCGAGCAGCTTGTGGAACATCTCGACGCCTGTGACAACAGT
>CATPAP010000250.1 GCA_955651875.1 Candidatus Dormiibacterota bacterium | reverse complement strand
TGTCGATGGCGTCCTGCACCTGCGCCAGGAGCCCGACGGCCGCCGCCTCGGACGACAGCGGGCCGTAGGACGTGGCGGGGTCGAAGGGGTCGCCCGTGGTCTGCGCGGCCATCGCCGCGGTGAACTGCTCGACGAGGAGCTCCTCGAAACGATCGGCGACGGCATCGAGCACGATGAACCGCTTCGCCGAGATGCAGCTCTGTCCGGCGTTCTGGAACCGCGACTTCGCCGCCATGGTCGCCGCCGCGACCAGGTCCGCGTCCTCGAGCACGATGAAGGCGTCCGAACCGCCGAGCTCGAGGACGGCGGGCTTGAGGCTGCGTCCCGCCGCTGTGGCCACGCTGCGGCCGGCGGCGGTGCTCCCGGTCAGTGTCACCGCGGCGATGCGCGGGTCCTCGATGACGCCGGCAACGCGGTCGCTGGGAATGAGCAGCACGCCGAAGACGCCGCGCGGGAAGCCCGCGTCGGTGAGCAGCTCTCCCATGGCGAGCGCACAGCCGCTGACGTTGCTGGCGTGCTTGAGAACGGCGCAATTGCCCGCGCACAGGCCCGGTGCGGCGAAGCGAAACACCTGCCAGAACGGGAAGTTCCACGGCATCCCGGCAAAAACCGTGCCCAACGGCTCGAAGGCCACGAAGCTGCGCGGGCTGTCACTCGGTGACGGTTCGTCGGCGAGGAAGGCGGGTGCATGCTCGGCGAACCAGTCGCACGTGAACGCGCACTTCTCCACCTCGGCGCGCGCTTCCGCGATGGGTTTGCCCATCTCTGCGGTGATCAGCGCCGCCAGTGCATCGCGCCGCTCGCGGAGGAGACCGCCCGCCCTGGCGACCAGGGCACAGCGCTCCTCGATGGGGGTGGCGCGCCAGCCCGGCCGCGCCGCCGTGGCGGCATCGAGGATCGCGTCGACGTCGCGCTCGCTGTGCACCGAATACGCGGCGACCTGCTCCTCCGTCGCCGGGTTGACAGAGTGCATCGCCTGCGTTTCAACGGCCATCTGGGGTCCTCCTCGCATCGATGGTAGGGCACCGTGCATGATCGCGTCGGCGCGCGCCGATGCCGTAGGGTGACCGGCGATGACCACCCTGGTGCGGTCCGCCGTGGTGCGGCGGGTGGGCGGCCGCGTCATCGCCGCCTTCGCTGCGCTCTACTTGATATGGGGCTCGACATACCTGTTCATCAGGATCGCCGTCGAGACCATGCCTCCGCTGCTCATGGCCGGGGTGCGCTACCTGGTGGCGGGCGCGATCCTGATGGCCATCACCGCACGGATGGGCGGCGCCTCCGCCGACCCGATCGGGCGACGTCAGTGGCGCGCCACGGCCATCACCGGCGCGCTCCTGCTGCTCGGCGGCAACGGCGGCGTCAGCTACGGAGAGCAGTTCGTCCCGTCCGGCGTGGTCGCCCTGCTGGTCGCCACAGTGCCGCTCTTCATCGCGCTGCTCGGGGCCATCTTTCTGGGCAAGCGCTTGCCCCAGGTCGCGGTCGCCGGGGTTGCGGCCGGCCTGCTCGGCACCGCCGTCCTGCTTCGCCCCGGAGCCACCGGGGCGGTGGATCCGCGGCACATGCTTCTCGTCCTCGTCTCACCGCTGGCCTGGTCGATCGGGTCGCTCTACGCCACCCGCGGCCCACTGCCCAAGCGACCGCTGGTGGCCACCGGTATGGAGATGCTCTGCGGTGGCGCTCTGCTCATCGTCGCCGGCCTGGCCACCGGGGAGGCCGCGGCACTGCACGTCGGGCAGATCAGCATGGCGTCGTGGCTGTCGCTTCTCTACCTGGTGGTGTTCGGCTCGCTGGTGGCTTTCAGCGCCTACGTCTGGCTGCTCACCAAGGTCCCGACCACCGCGGTGGCAACATACGCCTACGTCAACCCTCTCGTCGCGGTGCTCCTCGGCTGGGCCGTGCTCGGTGAGCGCATCACCGGACAGACGCTCGTCGCCGGGGCCCTCATCATCCTCGCGGTGGCGCTGATCCTCTCGCGGCCACCGAGGTCGGCAGCGCGCCCGCCCGATCTCCCGGTGGGAGACGTGGTGTGATCGACACGCCCGGTGACGGCGAGGACCAGCCCGCGCCCGGGACGGAGGTCGACGAGCAGGCGCGCGAGCAGCTGTTCGCGACCGCGGGCGCGCGTGACTTCCTGTGCCTGGGCCCGATCCTGGCAAAGTCCATCTATTACTACGCCGGCATCCCGCTGGGAACCGCGCTGCAGTTCACCCGCCCGCTCTACGCGGAGCTGCTGCGCGGCAGCACCATCTCCCTGATCATCGCCGGCGCGTTCGCGGCAGGCGGCCGCCTGCCACTGTGGGCGGTGCTGCTCGCGCCGGTTCCGTACACGATGTTGACGGACCCCTTCTACTACTGGGCCGGGCGGCGCTACGGCCGCCCCCTGGTTGCCTTCCTCGAGAAGCACGACCGCCGCTGGCACAGGCGCGCCCGGCGCGCGGAATCGTTCTTTGGGCGATGGGGGCTCTGGGCGATCCTGCTCGCCTACTTCGTTCCCATCCCCAACGACCTTCTCTACTTCGGCGCCGGTGACGCCCGCATCAACTTCCTGCGATTCATCGCTGTCGACTTCGTGGGCACGGTGATGTACATCGGCCTGTGGGTGGCACTCGGTTTCGTCATCGGCAAGCCGGCCGAGAACGTTGCGGACGCGGTCGGTCAGTACAGCGGGCGCATCACCATCGCGCTGGTGGTAGCGATCGTCGGCTTCAGCATGTTCTCCGCCTGGCGAAGCGCCCGACGCCGCGGCGCCGGCTGACGCGCCCCGTCGTAACGGCGGGCCCGGCAGAGATCCTCAGGTGACGGCGACCTTCTCCGCGAACCGCTCGTCGAGGTGATCGCCGTCGCTCAGCAGGTTCCCCATCCGCTCCACCGCGTCCCACACGTCGACGTAGCGCGTGTACAGCGGCGCCAAACCGAAGCGGCAGATGTCGGGAGCACGGAAGTCGCCGACGACGCCGCGCTCGATGAGGCCGCGCACGATCCCGTACGCCTTGGGATGAACCAGGGACACCTGCGACCCTCGCCGCTCGGGGTCGCGCGGCGATGCCAGCGTGAAGCCGGCGTTGTCGAGGCGATCCTCGACGAGCTGTATGAACAGCTCGCCCAGCGCGATCGACTTCTCGCGCGCCACCGCCATGTCGATCTCGAGCCACAGGTCGACGCCGGACTCGAGCGCGGCGAGCTGGAGGATGTGCGGCGTGCCGGTGATCATCGAGCCCAACCCGGCCGCCGGACGGTGGGACGGCTCGAATGCGAACGGCGCCGCGTGTCCCAGCCAGCCCGGGATGGGGTTGCGCAGGGCCTCGTGCAGGGAGGAGCGCACATGGAGCAGGGCGGGTGCGCCAGGCCCACCGTTGAGGTATTTGTAGCCGCAACCGACCGCCATGTCCGCGCCGTCGGCGTTGACCTGCAGCGGCACCGCGCCGACGCTGTGGCAGAGATCCCACAGCGCGAGCGCGCCGGCCTCGTGCGCGGCTGCACTCAGCCCGCGCATATCGTGCATGAACCCGGTACGGAAGTCGACGTGGGTGTGCATGACCACCGCGACCCGGTCGTCGAGCGCGTCGAGCAGACGCGCACGCGGCACCACCCCGACGGTGCCCCCGCAGAGTCGCGCAGCGCCGGCGGCGACATAGAGGTCGCTGTGGAAGTTCTCCTCCTCGGTGAGCACCACGGTGCGTCCGCGCTGCATGGCGAGCCCAGCGCAGATCAGCTTGAAGAGGCAGACCGTCGTGCTCTCGGCCACCACCACCTCGCCGGGGGAGGCGCCGATCATGCGGGCCAACTTGTCGCCCACGCGCACGGGTGCATCCATCCACTGCGCGTCCATCCAGCTCCTCACCAGGCCCTGTCCCCATTCCTGCTCGACGGCGGCGGCGACGCGGGACGGCGTCTGCAGCGGCAGCGCGCCGAGCGAGTTGCCGTCGAGGTACACGAGTCCGTCCCGCACCACGAAGCGATCGCGCACGCCGGCGAGCGGATCGGCAGCGTCGAGATCGGCGCACGCGGTGCGGTCGGGTGTCGCGCTCACAGGCGGTTGCGTACCTCCCACAGCTCGGGGATGAAGCGCCTGTCGAGCGTGGTCTGCAGATACGCGACTCCGAGGCTGCCGCCGGTCCCTTTGCGGCTGCCGATCTCACCCGCCGCCATCAGTGCGTGATGGTGGCGCCAGCGCGTGATCGTCTCATCGTGGTCGATGAAAGCCTCGCAGAGCTGGTGCAGCGTGGTCCGCTCGGGGTCGTCGTGGTCGCCGTACAGCGACGCCACCGCGGCCAGGCGGCGGTCGCGGGCGACATCGTCGTCGCCGTCGGGAAAGTCGTGCCCGGCAGCGCGCATCGCACCGCCCAGGGCGGTGTACAGCGAGCGCTGCGAGAGCCGTTCGCCGAGCTGCGCGCGATGCACCTCGTCGCGGCCGGCGTCACCGAGGTGGCGGCGGTCGCCAGCCCCGGATAGCGCCTCGATCTCTCGGAACTGGGTCGACTGGAAACCGGACGCCGGCGCCAGCGGGTCGCGAAAACGCATGAAACCGTCAGGGCTCATGCCCTCGAGAACGCGCAGCTGTTCCATGAGGAGCTGCTCGACCGCGACCGCGTGGCGCATCGGTGCGAGCGCCCCATGGGGGCAGCCCTCGTCGAGCGCAGCGGCGGCCGCGTGGAGCTCGTGGAGGATGAGCTTGAACCAGAGCTCGTACACCTGGTGAACCACGATGAAGAGCATCTCGTCGTGCGCGCCCTTGGTGAGCGGGTGTTGAAGGTCGGGCAGCTCGTCGATCCGCAGGTAGTTGCGTAGTCGGTCTGCACGCTCATCGCCTGCCACTCTAGCCGCCACCCGGGCGTCCGCAGTCGCGGGGCGTCAGCCGGCGGCGTCGGCGATGCGGCGGCGCAAAAACGCGAGGATCGCCGCCTCGCGGCCGGAGAGGTCGTCCACCGACTCGGCCAGCGTCTCCTCGGCGCGGCGTCCCAGGTTGGCGAGGAGTGCCCCGTCGAGGTGTGCCGCGAGTACCTCCGGGTGGACGTAGCAGCGCCGGCACACCGCGGGTGTGTTGCCGAGGTCCCTCGCCACTGACTCGACCGCCTCGACGACGTGGCGCTTCGCCTCGTTCCGTGACGCGTACTTGCCGAGCTCCTGCAGGGCCCATGCCGCCAGCACCGTGCCCGCCCAGGTGCGGAAGTCCTTGGCTGTGAAGTCGTCACCCGCGGCTTCGCGAATGTAGTCGTTGACATCGTCGGACTCGACGCCGTGAATGGCCCCGTCATCGTCCTCCCACTGGAACAGCTGCTGGCCCGGCAACTCCTGCAGGCGTGTGATGACGCGAGCCACGCGGCGGTCGGTGATTCCGACGGTGTGCTGCTTGCCGCTCTTGCCACGGAACTGGAAGCGCAGCTTCGACCCGTCGACCTCGACGTGACGGTCGTGCATGGTCGTGAGCCCGAAGGAACGGTTCTCGCGCGCGTACTCCTCATTGCCGACGCGAATGTACGTGGTATCGAGGAGGCGGACGATGGTGGCGAGGACGCACTCGCGGCTGAGGTCGGGGCTGCGCTGGTCGGCGTCGACGCGAGCACGGATGCGCGGCAGCGCCTCACCAAACACGATGATGCGCTCGTACTTGGTGGCATCCCGCTGGACGCGCCACTTCTGGTGATAACGGTACTGCTTGCGACCGCGCGCGTCTCGCCCGGTGGCTTGGATGTGGCCGCTCTGGGATGGGCAGATCCACACGTCCGTCCAGGCCGGCGGCACCGCAAGATGGACGACGCGCTGGATCTCTCCGGCCTTGCGCAGTGCCCTGCCGTTCACCCCGATGTAGCGGAAGCCGCCGCCCGGCTTGGGCTCGCGCCTGATCCCCGGCGCGCCGTCATCGACGTAGCGCAGCCCGGCCGCTTGCGCAGCGGCCTCGGGGTCCTGGTCGACGGCGCGACGGCGGCGAGGCACAACACGATGCTAGGCGCGGCGTACCCGCAGTTGACAGATCAACCGGCGTCGGGCAGATCGACGATGTCGCCGAGCCGGAAGGCGTCGGCCGGGGTCAGCTGGTCGTAGGTGCAGCTCATCGG
Organism: Candidatus Dormiibacterota bacterium; assembly: GCA_955651875.1. Taxonomy (GTDB): domain Bacteria; phylum Chloroflexota; class Dormibacteria; order Aeolococcales; family Aeolococcaceae; genus Aeolococcus. The sequence goes on along the minus strand of CATPAP010000250.1, from coordinate 3,604 downwards.
GTCGCGGTCGTCGCGCCATCGCAGGAACCGAGCTGCGTGCCGGAAGCGCTGCCCCTGGAGGTGGTCGAAGGACACCTCGCACACCAGTGAGGGCTTCAGCTGCGTCCAGGCCGCGTCCTTCTCGCGAGTCCAGCGGCTCGGCGCTCCTGGGGTGCGCCCATGGCCGAAGCTCTCGCCGCCCTCGAGCGGAGCCAGCAGCTGAAGAAGCTCCCGTTTCTCCTTGGCGGCGAACGATGACGTGTGGCCGACGTGGTGGAGCACCCCCTCCTCGTCGTAGAGGCCGAGCAGCAGCGAACCGACACGGTCACCCGTGGTCTCCAGCCGGTATCCGCCGACCACGCAGTCGACCGTGCGCAGGTGCTTGATCTTGGTCCAGCCGCGCTCCCCGCTGCGGTAGGTGCTGTCCTCGGGCTTGGCGATGAGGCCGTCAAGCCCTGCACCCTCATAGCGCGTGAACCAGTCGGTGGCCTCCTCGAGGTCGGCTGTCTGCGGTGTGATCGCGATGCGCGCGTTGGGGGTGACGGCGCCGAGGAGCAGCTCACGGCGCGTGACCAACGGCCGGCTGCGGAGGTCGTCGGCTCCGTCGGCGAGGAGGTCGAAGAGGATGACCGTGGCGGGCGTCTCCCCCGCCAGGCGCTTGACGCGCGACGCCGCCGGGTGGAGGCGCATCTGCAGGGCGTCGAAGTCCAGCCCGCGGGGCGTGGCGATGATGATCTCGCCGTCGACGACCGAGCTGGCCGGCAGCGCCGCCATGAGCGGGTCGAGGATCTCGGGGAAGAAGCGCTGCAGCGGCTGGCCCTTGCGGCTGCCCACGTGCACATCGTCGCCGTCGCGGAACACGATGGCGCGAAAGCCGTCCCACTTGGGCTCGTAGCGCCATCCCTGGCCCTCCGGGATCTGCTCGGCCGCTCTGGCGAGCATCGGCTCCAGCGGTGGGCTGATCGGCCGGGTCACCGGGCTTCGCGTCTCACCCGAAGACGGCGGGTGACCCGGCTCACAACCCGGCGGTGGCGGTCGTCGCGAGCCTGAGGAGGTTGTTGACGTCGGCGACGCCGTCGACTGACCTCGCGGTCAGCTCGTAGGCGTCGATGTCCTCCAGCCGCGCGACCTCGCCGCGCAGCGTGACGGTGCGCTTGTGCACGGTCACCTGCATCGTGCCGGCGTCGTCATGGCGTTCGGCCAGCTCGGCGCGCACCTGGTCGGCGAGCCGGGCCTCCTTGCGGGTGGCGCGTCGCGGCGCCCGGCCAACAGACCCTCCGACCATGGTGGCCACGTTCGCGGACTGTCGCCGCGCCGCCCCTGACGCCGCCTTGCGGTTGCGTGCGCCCGATCGCGGATGGAGGAAGACGCCCGCGCCCACCCCCGCAACCGCCGCCCCGATGGCGGCGGAGATCCGTCCAAGCCCTTTCATCGCGGCAACCAGTCTAGACGAGTCGTACGCGCTGAATCGCGGAGGTAGCTCCTTCTCAGAAGACGTCGTCGCGGTGCATGGCACCGTACTCGGCCGCCCGCCGGTCGAGCTCCGTCCGGCTGACCAGCCCGCGCTCGACCACCAAGCGCTCGAAGGCGGACACCCATCGCTCGTAATACGGGCCGTCGCTTGTCGCGATCTCTGTCTTGAGCCGGTCGGCAAACGCGTCCCACCCGTGGGAACCCGCGCGGTTCATCGCCAGCGCCATGCCGAACGCGCGGCTCTGCCACGGTTCGTCGAACAGAAGCTCACCGTTGCGACGCGGCACGTCGCGGTCGAGCTCCAGGTCCACGGTCATGCCACTCCCGCCGGCGAGGCCACCCGTGCCACGCCGATCATCGCATCGCGCGTGACCAGCGCCGTCAGCTCCTCCTCGGTCATGCCTTCAGACCCCACGGGGCGCTCGGGCAACACCATGTAGCGCATGTCGGCGCTGGAATCCCAGACGCGAACGTCGACAGCCGGCGGCACGCTCAGCCCCATCTCGGCCAGCACTGTCCGCGGCTCCAGGACCACACGCGATCTGTACGGCGCCGACTTGTACCAGGCGGGTGGCAGGCCGAGCACGTCCCACGGATAACAGGAGCAGAGCGTGCACACGATGACATTGTGCACCTGCGGCGTGTTCTCGACGACCGCCAGCTCATGGACGGCCGCAGCCTCGATGCCGACTTCGCGCACGGCGTCGCGCGCGCTCGTCAGCAGCCGCCGCTTGAACTGCGGATCGACCCAGGCGCGCGCCACCACACGCGCGCCGCGCATCGGCCCGATGTCGTGCTCGAACGCATCGATGACGCGGTCCACTGCGTCGTGCGTGAGGAGTCCTTTTTCGACGAGAAGCGACTCCAGCGCAAGTGTGCGCGCCGCCAGGTCCGATGGCGGCGCCGGGTGGTGGCCCTGGTCGCTACTCAACGGTGTCCTCCTCAAGGTAGCTCTGCCAGAGATCGAGGCTGACGGTGTCGCGGGCGCCAGCCGCGGCGCCCCACAGCTCGCGGGCGGGAAAGACGACCGTATACACGGGCTCCCAGTCGCGACTGCGACGCTGTGCGTTGGTGTCGGGGAGCAGGAAGGGACCGCGCACCGATTCGACGACGCCGTGCTTGGCGCGTGCGTACCGCGGGAGCCGCGTGTGGCCCAGTGGGTGCATGTTGCGGGTCACGACACGATCGCCGGGAGCGAAGTCCGTCTCGGGGCGCGTCTCGGGAATTGAATCGGGGTCGGCGCGCGGTGCACCGTCGGCAGACGTGCCTTTCTCCTGGAGCAGCAGCTGGATGGCCGCCAGCCACCGTGCGTAGTAGCTGGTGGTGAGGTAGTCGGCCTGCGGTAGCCGCTCCTGCGCGTGCCGGAACTCGTCGAGGTTGAAGACACCCGCACGCAGCAGGTTGGTGAACATCCCACGCACTCGCCCCTCCCACTCGGCGTGGAAGACGGGCTCGCCCGATTGGACGACGACAGCGCCATGGCCCTGGCTGCCGCCGAGGTCGTGGATGCCGTTCATGGCAGACAGAGTGTATGCCCCGGCTCGCCCGGTGGTCATGGAAGGCCTGTCGAAAAGGGGAGGTGGCGCGCCCAGCAGGATTTGAACCCGCGACCTTCTGATCCGTAGTCAGACGCTCTATCCGGGCTGAGCTATAGGCGCGCGGCTCCAAGTGCGGAGCTGGCTGCGAGTGTACACGAGCGCTCCTGACCTCCCCGCGCCGGATCCGGCCGGCTGCGCTGGCGCGGGCTTGCGCGGCATGATGGGTGGCGACGCAATCAGGAAGCTGTGCCGGAGGTCGTGAGATGGCGGTGACGGGGAGTGTCGAAACTGGGCTGATCGCTGAGGATGTCGCGGTCCTCCGCGACCTCGGCAACCAGTTGCGCGTCGACGGCATCCGCGCCAGCACCAAGGCTGGATCAGGCCATCCCACCTCGAGCATGTCGGCAAGCGATCTCCTCGCCGTCCTGATCGCGCGCCATCTCCATTACGACTGGCAGAACCCCGCCCTCGACAACAACGACCATCTCATCTTCTCCAAGGGCCACGCCTCGCCTCTGATCTATGCCGTGTTCAAAGCATGCGGAGCGATCGACGACGCCGAGCTGATGACCTACCGAACCCACGGGTCGCGCCTGCAGGGTCATCCCACCCCC
>CATPAP010000249.1 GCA_955651875.1 Candidatus Dormiibacterota bacterium | reverse complement strand
GTTCCTCGCCGCCGAAGGCCACCGCAGTGACACGGTGACCGCGGTTCAGAACCCCGTCGATGGACCCAACACGCTCAAGGAGCTGCTCACCGCGCTGCGCACCGGGCACGGCCTCGTGCTCGCGGGCGGCCAGGGCGACCTCTCCGGGAAGATCTTCCGGATCGGCCACCTCGGCATGGTGGACGAGGGCGACGTGTACAGCATCCTTGCCACCCTCGAGCAGGGCCTCCACGAGACCGGGATGCGCAGCCGCGTCGGCCTCGCCGTCCCGGCCGCCCAGGCGGTGGTCCACGCCGGCCAGGCCACCGAGCAGCCCGCCGGCGTGGGTTGAGCATCGAGACGCAGGCGCCGCTCTCTGAGGGAACCCCCGCCGCCGGGACGCAGAAGGGCGCGCTGCGCATCCTCGTCGCCGACCCCATCGCGCCCGATGGCGTCGAGCGCCTGCGCCAGGCCGGCGAGGTCGACGTGGTCACCGGTCTCGAGCCCGCAGCCCTGATCGCGCGGATCGCCGGCTATGACGCCCTGGTGGTACGGAGCGAGACCAAGGTGACCGCCGAGGTCCTCGCCGCGGCGGCGCGCCTGCGCGTTGTCGGCCGCGCCGGCGTCGGGGTGGACAACATCGACATCGAGGCGGCCACGCGTTGTGGCGTGCTCGTGCTCAACGCACCCACCGGCAACACCATCGCCGCGGCCGAGCACGCCATCGCGATGATGCTCGCACTGGCGCGCAACATTCCCGCGGCTGACGCGTCGTTGCGGGCCGGTCGATGGGAGCGCTCGAAGCTCACCGGTGTCGAGCTTCGCGACCGCACCCTCGGCCTCCTCGGTCTGGGCAAGATCGGCTTCGAGGTGGCGCGCATCGCCAGTGAGGGACTGCGTATGCGCGTCATGGCGCACGACCCTCTGGTCACTCAGGAGCGCGCCGAGCAGGCCGGCGCCGCGCTCGTCGACCTCGAGACCCTGCTCACAGAGAGCGACGTGCTCAGCGTGCACGTCCCGCTCACCGAGCACACGCGCGGGGTCATCGGTGCAGCCGAGCTGCGGCGCATGCGTCCCGGCGCGCGGCTCATCAACGTCGCGCGCGGCGGCATCATCGACGAGGCCGCCCTCGCCGACGCGGTGCGCAACGGCGTGGTGGCGGGCGCCGCTGTCGACGTCTTCACCACCGAGCCCGTGCCGGACGGCCATCCGCTCATCGGTGTCGACGGGATCGTGGTCACGCCGCACCTTGGTGCCAGCACCGCCGAGGCGCAAGTCAACGTCGCCGCAGACGTCGCCGACCAGATCGTCGAGTACCTGCGCGGCGGTTCGCCGCGCTCCGCGGTCAACGCGCCGGCCGTCAACCCCGAGGAGCTCGCCCGGCTGCGGCCATACCTCGAGCTGGCCGGCAAGATGGGCTCGCTCGCCGCCCAGCTCAGCAGCGGCGGCGTCCAGCGCGTGATCTGCAGCTACGCAGGGGAGCTCGTCGACGTCGACACCACCCTGGTCACCGCCGAGGTGCTGCGCGGCCTGCTCGGCCACTTCTCCGACACCCGTGTCAACGCCATCAACGCCAAGACGGTGGCGCGGTCGATGGGCGTCGACGTCGACGAGCACACCACCACCCGGAGTGTCGACCATGCCAACTCGATGTTCGTCGAGGTGGTCGGTGAGCACCGCCTGCTGGTGGCCGGCACTCACTTCGACGGCGCCCCGCGCATCACGCGCATCGACGACTTCCGCGTCGACATGCAGCCCTCGGGCACCTTTCTGGTGGTGCAGCACGAGGATCGCCCGGGGGTCATCGCCGCGGTGTCGACCCTTCTTGCCACCAACGACATCAACATCGCGCGCATCGAGCTCGGTCGGGACCGCCCGCGCGGCAGCGCGGTGATGCTCATGGAGGTCGACGACCCGGTCGACGGCGCGCTTCTCGAGCGCCTCGCAGCGGTGGCCAATCTCGAGCAGCTCCGGCTGGTGCGCCTCTAGATGAGCCGGCTCGACGCCGTCCTCTTCGAGAACCACCTGGCCACCGCCTGAGGGAATCCGTGCGATGGCAGATGTGCGCCCGCTTCGCGGCATCCGCTTCGACCCCGCCGTCGTGCACCTCGGTGGCGTTCTGGCCCCACCGTACGACGTCATCGACGACGTCCAGCGCGACGACCTCTACGCACGCGACCTTCGCAACGTCGTCCGCATCGACTACGGGCAGGACCTCCCCGGCGACGTGACCGGCACCAGCGACCGCTACACCCGCGCGGCCGAGCACCTCCAGTCGTGGCTCGACCTCGGCATCCTGATCCGTGACGAGGCGCCGTCGTTCTACGTCAGCGAGCACCATTTCGCGAACCCCGACGGCTCCGCCCAGGTGCGCCGCGGCCTCATCGGCACCGTCCGCGCCGCACCGTGGGCGCAGAGCGACCTGCGTCCCCATGAGCACACCCTGCGCGGACCCAAGGAGGACCGTCTGGCGCTGATGCGCGTCACGTCCGCCCAGACCAGCCCGGTATTCGCCGTATGGGAGAACGCCAGCGGGCTGGGAGCCATTCTCACCGAGGTGACCACCAAGCCGGCCGTCGCGGGGGGGCGGACCAACGGCGAGATCAGCTCGGAGAAACACCTCCTCTGGGTGGTGAGCGAGCCAGCCGCCGTGCGGGCGATCCAGCAGGCGCTGAGGGGCGCTCGCCTCTACGTCGCGGATGGCCACCACCGCTACGAGACCGCGGCGTCGTACGCCGCCGAGCGCGCGGCCGGCGGCGATGGCCCCGATGCCGACTCCCAGTTCGCGCTGGTCTACCTCGCCGACGCCACCGACCCGGGCATCAGCCTGCTGCCCACGCACCGGCTCCTCCTCCCCAGGGCAGGCACGGCATTCAGCCGCGACGACCTGTGGATGCGCCTCGACGATGGCTGGGACGTGGAGGAGAGCGACGATCTCGTGTCGGCGGCGGCCGCCGCCGCGGCGGTGCGGGCGGACCGCCACGCCTTCGCGGTCCGCGCCCGCGACGGCTGTGCGATCCTGTCACGCCCCCGGACGCCGACAGCCTCGCCGTGCGCCGCCCTCGACGCCACCGTCCTCCAGGACCTAGTGCTCGCGCCGGCTGGAGCCGATGAGGCCGCCATTGTCGGCGGCGCCCTCGCGTACACGCGATCACTGGAGGAGGTGGACCGCGCCGTCGCCGCCGGCGACGCGGTGCTCGGCTTCGGCGTCAACGCGGCCACCACGGCCGAGATGATCGCGGTCGCCAACGCGCGCGAGGTGATGCCGCAGAAGTCGACGTACTTCTACCCGAAGGTCCCCACCGGGTTGGTGCTCTCGCCTCTCTGACGAGCCGCCGATGCGCGCCGGGCTCGCACGCGTACGATGAGCGCATGGCTCGTCGCATCGCCATCTCCATCGACGAGGACGTGCTCGACCAGCTCAACGCGCACACCCGCGGTTCGCCGCTGAGCCGCAGCGAGCTGATCAACGTGGCGTTGCGCCGTTTCCTGCGCGCCGAGCGTCGTTCCGCCCGCCTCCAGGTCAACGGCGCGGAGCAGGCGCGCGGCATCGCCAGCGGTTCGGTGCCCTCGCACCGGCTCGAGGGTCACCTGCTCCGCCTGCCACGCGGGCCCTGGGAGAATTGACGCCCCGGGTTTGGACAGGGCAGCAACCGGGTAGACACTGAGTCGAGCGACCAGGAGACACATTGCCCAATTACGGTTACCGCTGCCAGGCGTGCGCGAGCGAGTTCGAGGTGCTGCAGCGGATGAGTGATCCCGCGCAGGCGGCATGTCCGGGCTGCGGCGGCGCAGGCACGCGACTCTTCTTTCCCACCGGGATCCTCTTCAAGGGAAGCGGTTTCTACAAGACCGACAGTCGCCCCACCACGGCCGCCGCCTCGACGCCGGGCACAGAGACTGCCAAGCCAGAAACGGACAACGCCAAGCCGGGAAAGGACACGACCACACCGGCCAAGCCGCCCTCCAAACCGTCCGCGCCGGCCGCGTCCGGTGATTCCGTGACCACTCCCGCACCCACCAAAACCGACTGATCCGCCCACAGTCCGCCTTTGCCAGAATGAATGGCGACCGTCCCCGCGGCGCCAACCAGGAGAACCCGATGTCCCACCCCCTCACCGTCACCGACACCAACTTCAAGCAGGAAGTGCTGGACGCCGACGTGCCGGTGCTCGTCGACTTCTGGGCCTCGTGGTGCTCCCCCTGCAAGATGATCGCGCCCATGGTCGAGGAGCTCGCCGATGAGTACGAGGGTCGAGTGAAGGTGGCCAAGGTCGACGTCGACGCCAACCCGATCACTCCGGGGATGTTCGGGATCATGAGCATTCCCACGCTCATGGTCTTCCGCGGAGGCAAGGCCGAGGAGCGCATCGTCGGGTACCAGCCCAAGCAGTCGCTCAAGGCCAAGCTCGACGCCGTCCTGGTCGGCTGAGCGGCTCAGACCTCGATGCGCAGCCCGCCCCGCGCACCCGCGCCGGCGGCCTCGAGCGTCTCTCCCACGACGTAGAGGGAGCCACAGGCGACCACCACCCCGTCTGGGCCGGCTGAACGCCGAGCCAGGGCAAGCGCGCTGGCCACGTCCGCCGCCGTGTCAGCGTCGCTGCCCCACAGCGCCGCGAGCGTCGCCGGGTTGGCGGCCCGCGACGATGACGGGGCGGTGAAGATCACCGCGTCGCCCAGCGGGCGGAGCGCGGCGACCATGGCGCCGAGGTCCTTGTCGGCCATGGCGCCGAACACGATCACGGTGCGGTGCCCGCTGCACAGGGGCGCTGCGGCCGCGACCATGGCCGCCGCGGCCTCAGGGTTGTGGCAGCCGTCGACGAGCAGGGCGGGCGACCCGTCCACCCACTGCATGCGCCCGGGCCAGCGCACCGTCGCCGCCCCCCGCACCAGCGAGTCGTCGGGGATCGCGACCCCGCGGCGGTCGAGGACGCGGGCGACGTGCGCGGCGACAGCCAGGTTGTGGGCCTGGAATGCCCCGATCAACGGGGTGGCGAGCCGCAGCGGGGGATCGTCGATCTCGACCATGACGCCGTCGCGGCCGCGCTCGAAGCCCCGCCACGGCAGGTCCGTGCCGACGGCGGCGAGCGAGCTCGCCCCCGCGCGGTCGGCGGCTGCGCGCACCACCGCCAGCGCCACGCCGTCGGCTCCGGTGACCACGTCGTTGCCCGCCTTGATGATCGCCGCCTTCTCCGCGGCGATGCCGGCGATGTCGTCGCCGAGCTGGTCACGGTGGTCGACCGCGATGCCCGTCACCACGGCGACGCCGAGGTCGAGGATATTGGTGCTGTCGAGCCTGCCGCCGAGGCCGACCTCGCAGATGAGCAGGTCGGGCCGGGCGTCACGCGCCGCCAGGATCCCCGCCGCGGTGACCACCTCGAACGCGGTCGGCGAGCCGAGCCCGCCGTGCAGACGTGCCGCGGCGCCCTCGAGCACCTCGGCGATGAGGTCGGCGAAGCGCTGCTCGGCGACGGGCTCCCCGTCGACGGCGATGCGCTCGCACCAGGAGAGCAGGTGGGGCTTGGTGAGCAGGACAGTGCGCCGTCCCGCGGCGCGGCCCATCGACTCGACGATCGCGCAGACCGACCCCTTGCCATTGGTCCCGGCGACGAGCGCGCCGCGCAGGTCGCGGTGCGGGTCGCCGAGCGCTGCGAGCAGTGCCTCGATGCGCTCCAGCCCAAGCTTCATGCCCAGACCCTCGAGCGCGTGGAGCGCGGCCAGGGCCGCGGCGTAGTCCATGGTCAGCGCCAGGGCCCCTGCGCGGACATGGCCTCGTCCCCGACGGGACGCGCCACCACCTGCGCGAGCCAGGACAGCCACGCACGGCGGCGCGGGGCGGCGTCGTCCTCGGCCTCGACGGCCGTAACGCGGAGCAACCGCCCGGTCTGGTGCGCCAGCGCTGCCTGGAAATCCTGGTACTCGAGCAGAGTGGCCGCGTCGACGAGCGCAGCCAGGGATTCGCCGCCGACCACAAAGCCGAACACCCGGCCGCGTTGATGGTCGAAGGTGGAACGCGGGGTGACCTGCAGGGCGGGGGCGGGGGGCAGCAGCGGCGTCAGTGTGTCGAGCCAGGCGCGCTGCGGATCGTCTGTGGAGTCGACGCCGTCGAGGATGAGGAGCTCACCGCTGAGCGCTGCCACAGCGGCGCCGAACTGCCGCCAGTAGAGAAGGTCCGGCCCGTTCAACGCGACGCTGCCGAGCGGGTCGCCCCCGTCGTCGAGAAAGCTGACCATGAACGGCCGCGCGTACGCTTTTCGCGCCTCATGCTCGGACCAGCGCAGACGCAGGGCGGCCACGCTTGCGTCAGCGCAGGGACGCGGGCACGCCGCCGGCGCGCCGGGCGGCGCAGAGCGCCACGGTGTTGTACATGAGCATGGCGACGGTCATCGGACCGACTCCGCCGGGGACGGGGGTCAACCAGCCTGCGACCGGTTCCACCGAGGCGCGGTCGACGTCGCCGCGCACCGTGCCGTCGACGGGCGTGATGCCGACATCGATGACACACGCGCCCGGCTTCACGTAGTCGGCGGTGATCATGCCCGGCCGCCCGATCGCGGCGACGAGGATGTCGGCCTCGCGGCACACCGCCGGCAGGTCGACGGTGCGCGAATGGCAGATGGTCACCGTGCAGTCGCCGTTGAGCAGCAGCAGCGCCATGGGACGACCCACGATCGCGCTGCGCCCGACGACCACCGCACGCGCGCCACGCAGCGGGACGTCGTAGCGGCGCAACAGCTCCATGCACCCGGCCGGAGTGCCTGCCACCACCGGCGGCCTGGCGCCCTCAGCGAGGCGGCCGAAGTTGAAGGGGTGAAAGCCGTCCGCGTCCTTGTCAGGCCGCACCGCGTCGACGATGACGTCCGCGTCGATCTGCTTGGGGAGCGGCAGCTGCACGATGATGCCGTCGATTCCCTCGTCGCGGTTGAGCTGCTCGACGAGCGCGTGCAGGTCCGCGGTGCTGCTGTCGTCGGCCGGGGTGTGGAGGTCGAAGCGGACGCCGAGCTGCTCGGCGACCCGGCCCTTGTTGCGCACGTACGTGGCCGAGCCGGGGTCGTCGCCGCAGAGCACCACCCCGAGCCCGGGCCGCACGCCCGCGGCGGTGAGCGACCGGACGCGCTCGCCGACCTCCCCGCGCACCGCGGCGGCGACGGCCTTGCCGTCGATGATCACCGCGCTCATGCTCGGCCGCCCGCACGGTCGCGCTCGATGACCACGGCGAAGCGCCGGAACACCCCGGCGATGGGCGGCTGCTTGGCGACGCGGACGCGGACGGAGTCGATGCGCTCGTCGGTGAGCAGCGCCGCGGCAATCTCCTCAGCGACCCCCTCGAGCAGGTTGTGCTGCTTGTTCTCGACGACATGGCGCACCGCGTCGTAGCAGCGCACATAGTCGACCGTGCCGGCCAACCGGTCGCTGCGCCCCGCCTCGGTGAGGTCGGTGCGGATCTCGACGTCGACGTCGACGCGGCCACCGAGCGCTCGCTCGGCCTCCACGTCACCGTGGTGGCCGAAGAACTGCAGGCCCTCGAGGAGCAGCCGGTCGCTCGCCATCGTCGCGATTGTACGGAGCGGGCGCGCCGCGGCCGTTCAGCTCGCCTCTGAGGAGCGCTCCGGGCGCAGCACCTGCTCGCGCTTGGTGACCGGGTTGACCATGACGACCTGGAAGAGGTCCTCGAAGTCGCAGTCGAAGAGCTGCATGAGGGACTGGCGCAGCTTCGGGCCGGGGTTGCGGGTCCCCGCCTCGAGCGCAGGGATGTAGTTCTGGGTGACCCCGAGCCGGCGGGCGAGCTCACGCTGGGTGAGCCTGTGCCGATCGCGCATGGCACGGAGTCCGGTGGCGCGAACCTCGACGTTCATCCGGCCGACAGTATGACGGAAAGGTAGTTTTGTCAACGCGGAATGGCCATCCTGCGAGATCGCCGACAGCTCTGCGTAGACTCGCGCGCATGTGCCGCGTCTGCCGGAAGCGCCCCGAGATTCCAGACGAACGGTACGGCCGATGCGAGAGTTGCGCCAAGAGCGGGCGCATCGCGTTCCGGTTCCGGCTTGGGCCCTCGCGCAACGGCGGGGGACTGGTGGTGCGGGCCGGCGAGCTCTCACCGCGGGCTTTGCGCCAGAAGTGGCGGGAACCGCTGGCCGCCTACAAGGGCAGCGCGGCCGCCAAGGCGCACCTCGGCCTGCACGAGCTCGAGCTGGTCACCGCGCGCGACCGGCTCGAGTCGGTTCGCGTCGCCCCGGACCTGGCGCCGCGCGCGTCGGAGGCGGTGGCCGCGCTCCGCGAGGCGGCCGAGCGCACCGACGCGGCCTGGTGAGCCCGCGCCGCTGACGGCTCAGCCGTGGAGCAGCCTCCACCACGGCGCCGGCGCCTCGAGCTGCCGCTCGGTGGCCAGGCTCCACGTCCCGACGACGGCTCCGTGCTGCGTCACCGTGACCGTGCCCGCCGTGGCTCCGGCACGGCTCGGCACCAACAGAGGGTGGGCGGCGGCGCTGACGGTGAGAGCGTCGCCGAGCCGCACCAGCACCGTGCGGTCGGGTCCCTGCAGTCTGAGCGACGACGCCGTGCCCCACGGTCCGAAGACCGAACCGGACAGCGGGATGGTGGCGCGGCCGACGCGGACAGCCGCGTAGTTCGCGAATGCCTGGTCGACGGCCGTTCGCGCCGCGTTGAACGCGCCGCCAAGCTCCGGATGGGCGAGGTCGGCATTGCCGTCGGGAGCTTGGTCGAGCACGGCGCCAACGATCGTCAGCGGTGTCGTGCCGGGCGACGGCGTCCGGCGCGCGGCGAACAGGAGGCAGCCCCCGGCATCGGGAGTCCACCCGGTCTTGATGCCGAGCCAGCCCGGTTCGATGCCGAGGAGGGTGTCGAGATTGTCGACGACCGTCCCGTCGGGGAGGGTCGCAGTTGTCGTCGAGACGATGCTCACAAGTGCGTCGTCGGCGATGGCCTGCTCGCCGAGGACAACGAGGTCGGTGACGCTCGAGGTGGTGGTGGGATCGAGCCCGTCGGGGTCGGCGAAGTGCGTGTGCGCCATCCCCAGCGCGGCTGCGCGCGCGTTGAGACGCGCGACGAACGCGCGGACGCTGCCGTCGACCCAGCGGGCGGCGGTCAGCGCGAGGTTGTTCGCCGAGGGCAGCATCAACCCGAGGAGGAGGTCGCGCTCGCTGAGCCGCTCTCCGAGGGTCACGGGAGCGAACGAGCCGCCGCTTGCCGCGATGGTCCTGTAGTCGTTGACGTCGCTCTGCGCGATGGTCAGCAGCGGCCCCGCCTGGCCGGGTGCGAGCGGGTGAGCCTCGAGGACGACCAGCGCGGTCATCGTCTTGGTGACGGACGCGATCGGACGCACCGCGGCTGCGTCGCTCGCCGCCAGGTGCGTGACCGTGCTGCCGACCACCGCGTCGACGGCCAGGCTGCCCTGCTCGGGGACGGCGATCGACTCGGGTGTGCCCGCTGCCGCCACCCAGGGGCTAGTGGCCGTGACGGTGGGCACCAGCGACGGCGCGTCCGCCTCGATGCGGGTGGCCGCAAGCACACCGGCGACGCCGGCGCCGGCGGTGAGCGCGGCGCCGCAGACGATCCCGATCAGAACGCGCAGCACACGCACTGCGCGCATCCTGCGGCGCGGGTCCCAGGGTCGGGAACGCGTCGCCGGCCGCCACGGCGGGAACCCCGGAGCGCAGCCGGGGCTCCCGTCAGCTCAGGCGCCGCGTCAGCTGCGGCCACCTCGCCTGCCGCGCGGGCTCTTCAGCGCACCGCTCAACGTGGTGCTTGCAGAGAAGCGGACCACTCGACGGGCGGGAACGCTGACCGCCTCACCGGTGCGCGGGTTGCGCCCCATGCGTGCCGCGCGCTGCGCGGTCTTGAAGGATCCGAAGCCGTGGATGCGGACCTCGTCACCGGCTTCCAGCGCGCTCGAGATGGTGTCGAAGAACCATCGCACCTCATCGCGCGCCGCGCTCATGGTGATCTCGGCACGCTTGGCGAGCTTCTCTGCAAGCACATCACGGGTCACGACATTGGCCATCGTCATTCTCCAACGGGTTCGGCGGAAACTCGCGGAATTGTAAGGAACTGCAATGGCTTTTGCCAACCGGCCCAAATGCGTGCCGACTCCGATCGGCGCTGTGCTACGGTGATGCGGTGCTCACCACTCGCGCGGGTCTCGGTGCGCGAGATGATCGCGTCGCGCGTCGCCTGCGCGTTGTGCGCGCCGCACCGCCCCCCTGCGCCCGACGCGCACGGTCTGCAGGGGCGGCGGGTTGAGGCCGGCGACGCGCAGCGAGATCGCCAGCTGGGACGAGCTCGTCGTCGCCAACCCCGACGGCGGGCAGATCCTCCAGACCAGGGCGTGGGGAGAGTTCAAACGCCGTTGGGGCTGGCGCCCCTCATAC
>CATPAP010000248.1 GCA_955651875.1 Candidatus Dormiibacterota bacterium | reverse complement strand
TCTGATTGTGGATGTTGAGAGTGCATCACGTACTCGACCCCAGCGTGCGACATCCCCGGCTACCGACCGACCCTTGGAAAGGTCGGTCGGAACGGGCGTGGACGCGTGGTGCCGGGATCGAGAAGGTGGCGCAGAGGTCGTCGGCGAAGTCCCCGTCGGCGAGGTCGTACAGGAGCGTGCGGCTGGCATTGCTTGCGTCGGTGACGAGCTCGGCGCCGGCGGAGAGACGGGCCACCAGCCAGGTGTCGACGGTGCCCGCGCAGAGCTCGCCGCGCCGGGCGCGCGCCAGCAGGTCCGGCTGCTCGGTGAAGAGCCACTCGAGCTTGGTGGCTGTGAAGTACGGATCGAGGAGAAGACCGGTTCGGGCGCGCACCATCTCCTCCTCCCCGCGCTCGCGGTGGGCGGCGCAGACGGCGGCGCTGCGTCGGCACTGCCAGACGATCGCCGGCGCCACCGGCCTGAGGGTGTCGCGCTCGAAGACCACCGCGGTCTCCCGCTGGTTGGTGATGCCGATCGCCACCGGCGCCGTGCCACCCGCCGCCTCGATGGCGGCGCGCGCGGCCACGAGCACCGACCGCCAGAGCTGCTCGGCGTCCTGCTCCACCCATCCGTCGCGCGGGTATCGCACCGCGACGTCGGCGTGGCCGCGACCGTGGATCGTGCCGTCGACACCCACCACGAGGCAGGTCGTCCCCGAGGTTCCCTGGTCGATGGCGAGCACCCGCGGCGCGCTCATCGGCTCACCACGCGGCCCGGCCTTTTCAGACCGAGACGGCGAGCATCCGGTCGATCGCGCGTCGCGCGCGGGCGGCGATGTCAGGAGCGACCGTGACGCGCGGCGACAAGGTCTCCAGGGACGCCGCGACCTTGGGGAGGGTGATCATCTTCATGAAGCGGCACACGGCCCCCGGCGTGGCCGGGAGAAAACGCTTGCCTGGGGCGTACTTCTCCATGCGATGGAGGATGCCCACCTCGGTGGCGACGATGAACGTCGACGCCGGCGACTCCACCGCGCGACGCACCATGCCCTCCGTCGAGGCCACCACGGTGGTTGTGCCGCCAAGGTCACCCGACGACGAGCGGTACAGCGTCGACGTGGTGCACCCGCACTCCGGATGGATGAGCAACTCGGCGTCGGGATGCTCGCGGCGTGCCGCGTCGAGATGCTCGGGATCGATGCCCGCGTGGACATGGCACTCACCCATCCACACGTGCATCTTCCTGCCGGTCACGCGCTCGACGTGGGCCCCGAGGAACATGTCGGGACAGAAGAGAATCTCGCGATCCGCCGGGATGCTGTTCACCACGGCAGCCGCGTTCGACGAGGTGCAACAGTAGTCGGATTCCGCCTTCACCTCGGCGGTTGTGTTGACGTACGACACCACCACGGCGCCGGGATGCACGGCCTTCCACGCCCGCAGCTGCTCGCCGGTGATGGTGTCGGCGAGCGAGCATCCCGCCTGTAGATCGGGCAGCAGCACGGTCCGGTCCGGAGAGAGGATCGCTGCCGTCTCGGCCATGAAGTGAACGCCGCAGAACACGATGACGCCGGCGTCGGTTCGCGCCGCCTCCTGCGAGAGCCCGAGCGAGTCGCCGACGAAGTCGGCGATGTCCTGGACCTCGGGGAGCTGGTAGTTGTGAGCGAGGATCACCGCGTCGCGCTCGCGGCGAAGCCGGTCGATTCGCTCCGGAAGCCCGGGGTCGGCTGCGGCCTGCTCAGTGGGGCGGACGGCGAGCACGAGGCTCTCTCCTGGAGGTTTAGGTCAGATTGACCTTAGCAGTATACCGCAGCGCGGGAATGGCCGGCGCCGGCTCAGACGACCTGCGCGGAGGGGGTCGGATTGTCGAGGCTCTGCACGTCGCTTTCCTTCCACACGCCGCCGACGCGGTCGAAGCTCTCCAGGAGATGCACCTCGACGCCCACCATCGGGTCGCTGTGGTCGATGCTGCCGTCCGGCTTGAGGTAATCGCCCCGTGTCGCCCTGGTGGCAATGGCCAGCTGAAGTGACCCGCTGCTGCACGCTGGGCTCTGAACGGTCAGGCCGTCGAGGCTGTCGACCTCACGCTCGGTGAGGCTGCTGGCGACAAGCGTCTGCTGGATGTACTGCTGCAATTGCGTGAGCGCGGCACCGGTCGCGACGTCGGACAGGCCCTGGTGGTTGGGGTCGAGCACGATGACGTTGAGACGGTTGTCGACGCGGGTCCAGATGTCGCGCGCCGCGGCCACATCGACACAGCCGACGCCCGCCGGTGGCGCACCTCCCCGCTTGGGAGCAGCGTCGCCGTTGCCGCGGACCGCGACGGCGCGCACGCCACAAGGAGCATGACCACGGCAATGGGCGCCAGCCGTACACCGATCACCGGTCCATGGTAGACGCGGCGCGGCGTCGCTCCGTCGCGTCATAGAGTGCTGGCGATGCTTGCCCAGCTCGTGATCCGCCCCCGCCACGCGCTCGGGGCCGCGGCGGCGCGTCCCAGCCTTGCTGCCGGCGTCCTGGCCGTCGCTGTCACCGGGCTGCTGTCGCTCACCCTGGGACTGCTCGCGGTCGGGGTCGGAGGCGGTGGGATGGCACCCGTGGTGCTCTCGCTGGCCGTGCCGGTGATGCTTGCGGTGTTCTGGCTGGTGAGCGCCCTCATGGTGAGCGGGGGCGCGCGACTCATGGGCATGCCGCCGCGCCGGCGTGAGCTGCTCGCAGTGACTGGGCTCACGTTCCCACCGTTGGTGCTCTACACGGTGATCGCGCTGGTGCAAGCGGCGAGCGCGCACTGGGGCGGGGACGCCCTGTCGACCGCCGTGGGCTGGCTGGCGCTGCCCGTGGTGTGCTGGTTCGTCGCCCTCAACGCCGTCGCCGTGCGAGCCGTGTACGACCTCCCAGCTCTCAGCGCGGTGGCAATCGCCTTGCTGCCGTACGCTGCGCTCAGTGCCGTGCTTCTGCTGCTGGTGGTGGTGCTGAGCGCGCTGCATGCGGCCGGCCTGATCTGACGCGTTCGCCACGGTGTCGGGCGACGAATTCGGCTGACCGCCGCCGGCCGTTGCGGTCTGGTCACGGCCCGTGGCACTTTCCACCACGGCCGGCGAAGGCGGCCGGGAGCGGCCATATGCTCGGGCCATGGCTCGTACTCCGCGGCTCAGCGTGGTCGTCCCCACCCGCAACGAGGAGGCGAATGTCGGCCCCCTGCTCGCCAGGCTCGATGCCGCGCTGGCCGGCATCGACCACGAGATCCTCTTCGTGGACGACTCCGACGACGGGACGCCCCGTGCCATCGCCGCGGCGGCCGCAGGCAACCGGCGGGTGGATCTCGTCCATCGCGAGGGGGTGGGGCGGGAAGGCGGCCTCAGCACGGCCGTCGTGTGCGGCATCCACCAGACCCGCGGCGAGTTCGTCTGCGTCATGGATGCGGACCTCCAGCATCCCCCCGAGAGCATCCCCGCCATGCTGGCCGTCGCCCGCGGGGGCGCCGACGTGGTGGTGGCCAGCCGCTACACGCGCAGCGGCAGCCGCCGCGGCCTCGACGGCACGGGGCGCGTGCTGGTGAGCCGGGCGGCCAGTGGCTTCGCGCGCGCACTCTTCAGCGAGGCGCGCGCAAGCACCGACCCCCTGAGCGGGTTCTTCCTCTGCAGGCGCCGGGTGATCGACGGCATCGAGTTCCGGCCGGTCGGCTTCAAGATCCTTCTCGAGCTGCTGGTCTGCGTGCCCGGCCTGCGCGTGCAGGATGTTCCTCTGGACTTCGCCGCCCGCGCTCGAGGGACGAGCAAGGCGAGCGCGCGCCAGGGCGTGCTCTTCCTCGGCCACATCCGTTCGCTGGTGTTCGAGGTGCAGGGTTCGGCGCGGCCGTGGAAGTTCGGGCTGGTCGGGCTGAGCGGCCTGGCCATCCTGCTGCCTCTCGTCGCCTTCCTCACGGCCTCCGTGCATGTGCCCGCCCTCGCCGCCTTCCTTCCCGCCTACGTTCCGAGCCTGATCTGGAACACCATCCTCAACCGCGTCTGGACGTTCGCCGACCAGCGACATGGGCTCGGCGAGGGCACGGCGCGCTACCTCGAGCGCGCGGTGCTGTCGGGAGCGGCCATGTTCGTCGTCTACGCGGCGTTGCTTGCGCTCGGCGTGGCGGCCGTGCCCGCAGCGGTGGGCGGGGCACTCCTGGCCATGGTCGTCAACGGGATGGCCAACCGCGCAGCCATCCGCCGCCGCCCGTGGCAGTGGAGTGAGGTGGCCATCAGCCACGGCGTCCAGGCAGCGCTTGCGCACATCACCAGCGAGGTGGGCGCCGACCGCTCCTACCTGCTGCCGCCCAACGCGTCGACGCCGGCCGCCTTTCCGGCGGGCATGGTCGCGCGTGTCGTGCAGCAGCGGCGCGGGGTGCTTTACACCGAGGCGGCGGGCTACCGCGCTCAGCGGCGCTCCAACATCGAGGTGGGCTCGACATTGATGGTTCCTGTCGTGGACGGCGACACCGTGGGTGCTGTGCTGGTCTGCGAGCGGGTGGCACGCCACCCCTTCGACCCCGAGCAGCTCGACCGCGCCATGACGGCGACACCCGCGCTCGTCGGTCTGATTCCCGCGGCGGGCGGCGGCCGGACCTCGCGGCGCGCCGTCAAGCCCGGCATCCTGGGAGCCTGAGGCCCACCTCCGGCGCGCCTCGTCGGCGATCATGCAGGCATGCTCCGACGCCTCCTTCTTGCGGTCATGCTCGCCGGCGCCGTCCTTGCCGCCCTCGCCTCTCCAACGTCGGCAGCGAAGGTCATCAGGGTTGGTGCGCTCTTCCCGTTGAACGGGACGATGTCGCCTCTGGCACGCCAGGAGTACCAGGGGGTCGAGATCGCGCGCGACATGGTCAACATGGACGGCGGCGTCAATGGCACGCCCATCCAGCTCGACTCCCGTGAGCTCGACGATCCCACGGCGGCGAGCGCGGCCGTGCGCAGCCTGCGTGGCGACGGTGTTTCCGTCGCCATCGGCACATACTCGTCAGCCCTCTCCGTCCCCGCAAGCGCGGCGGCGTCGGCCGCGGGACTCACCTACTGGGAGGCGGGCGCGGTCGCCGACCGCGTGACCGGCCGCGCCCTTCCCAACGTCTTCCGCGTTGGCGCCAGCGGTGCCAACCTCGGCGCCAACTCCGCGACCTTCGCGGCAACCGTGCTGGCGCCGCGGCTCGGCCTCAGCGCAGCGAGCACCCGTGTGTCCGTCGTGCTCGAGGACGACGACTACGGACACTCCGTCGGCGACAGCGCCGCACGTTCCGCGCGTGCTCTGGGGTTGAACGTCGTCTCGTACACCACCTATGACGCGCACAACCCGAACTGGCCACCCGTGCTCGCCGCGGTGGCCGCCGCTCGACCCGACGTGCTCATCCTGGCGTCCTACATCCCGGACGGCGTCGCGTTCCGGCGGGCCATGCTCGCCGCTCACCTTCACGTGGGCGCGCTGATCGGCTCCACGATGGCCGAGTGCGGCCCCGACTTCGGGCTCATGCTCGGCAGCGCCGCCGTCGGTCTCTTCGCGTCAGACCGACCCACCCAGGGGTTCAACGAAGGCGTGCTCAGTCCAGACGCGCGAGCCATCTACGAACGGTTCTCGCGGACCTGGGAGCAGACCACCGGGGGGCCGCCGACCGAGGAGGGCCTCGCCGGGTTCAGCGCGGCGTGGGTGCTCTTCCACGACGTGCTGCCGCGTGCCGGCGGGCTTGACGCCAACTCCATCGCCGCAGCTGCACGCAGCCTCGACATCCCGCGCGGCTCGCTGCCCAACGGCGCCGGCATCCAATTCTCCACAGAGCCGGCCATACTTGGCCAGAACACGCGGGCCGCCGCGGTGATCTGGCAATGGCAGGCGGTGCGCCACAGCGTCACGGTGTGGCCTCCGGTGGACGCCACCGGCACACCGGAGCTGATCCCGCTGCCGGCGTGATCCTCGCCCACAGCGCGAGGGCGCAGAGCGCGCCGACGCTGGTTATCGCGGTCGGGTTCGCCAGCCTCACGCGCGCCGCGATCGGGGGCGCTGCACCCGCATCGGCGGTGCCCGCCGCCGTGGCCTTCAGCGCCATCCTGGTGGCGGCCGCCATGTGGGCCGGCGCGCGCTTCACGCGCATCCCCTGGCCGGGCGTCGCGCTGGGCATCGGCGCGGCGACGGCGCTCGTCGGTCTCTCGCTCGTGGGTTTGCCTGCCGTGCGCGTCGGACCGCGGACCGTGGCGTCGGTGCTGCTCTGGTGGGCACCACTGGTGGCCGTCGTGGCAGCCGCCGAGGAGCTGGTCCCCCGCGGCGTGCTCTTCGGGGCACTGCGAGACCGCCGGGGCGACGCGGTCGCCGTCGCCGTCACAGCGGTGCTGTTCGCGGTGATCCACCTCCCGCTCTACGGGCTGCCGTCGCTCGCCATCGATCTCTGCGTCGGACTGTTCCTGGGGTGCCTGCGGGTTGCCTCTGGCGGCGTCGCAGCGCCGTTGGTCGCCCACGTGCTCGCCGACCTGGCCACTGGATGGCTCGGATGAATCGCCGGGTCGGCGCCCTGTTCGCGGCCGCGCTGTCCCTGGCAGCGCTCGCCGCCGTCCGCGGCAACGGCGGCGGTCCGCCGCTGTACGACGGCCTGTGCACCCCGCCGAACTACGCCCTGCTGGGCTCGAACCCGGAGCCCAGCCCGACCTCGTCGCCCTACAGCGCCACGGACCTCGCCACCACCCAGGAGCTGGCCACTCCCCCGCAGATCGCCCCGCAGGCGCAGATCATCCTCGGTTCCGGAACGCTCTCCCCCGCACCGGGCGCCTCCGCCGTCACCCTCACGATCGCGCCGGTGAAGCCTCCGGCCATCAAGCCGGATGGGGCCATCGATGGCAACGTCTACGACTTCGAGGCGACGTCGGGCGGAAAGCCTGTGGAGGCGGCGGCCGACCACCCCGTGACGATCGCGCTCGAGGCAACCGCGGCAGGCGGTCCGGCCCTCACCATCGAGCACCTCGAGGGCAACCGCTGGGCGCCGCTGAAAACCTTCCAGAGCGGCTGCGGGAGCACCTTCGATGCAGCGGCGCCGTCGCTCGGCCTGTTCGCACTGGTGGCGCGGGGCGCATCGACCCCCGGTCCGGCCGGGGGAGGCTCGGGTCCGTCGATCCTTCTCATCGTCGTCGCCGTTCTCGTGGTGCTCGCCCTCGTGATCGCCGCGGCCCGCACCACCCGCCTCCGGCGCTGACTCCGCCCCTGATAAGCGAGGCGAATGCCGAGCCGGCGCGCGAGGCGCGCCGAAGAGTGGGGTGAGCGTGGTCGGATTCATTCCGACCACGCGAGGGGCGAGAAGCTGTCTCGCCCCTGTTAACGAAAATCGTGGGAGGGGGGCGCGGCCATCGCGGCAGGGGCGCCGTCCTCGACGGGGACACCGTCGCCGTCCAGCGCGGTCACAGTCTCCACGACGAGGTTGACCCGTCCCCGCTCGTTCTGCAGCCGGCCCTCCACCATCAGCAGGGGGTTGTGGTTGGCCACGCTGCGGGTGCGCGCGACCACGGCTGGCCGGAAGATGAGGTCGAGATGGGCGTCCTCGTCGGCGAGGGTGAAGAATCGGAAACCGCTCGCGGACGCCGGGGCCTGGCGGGCGATCACCAACCCGGCGACGCGGACCCATGAACCGTCGGCCAGGTTCCTGATGCCGCCCAGCGGCCGGCAGCCCAGCGAGGTCAGCTGGGTGCGGATGAAGGAGAGCAGGTGCCGTCCGGTGCTCACCTCGCTGAGCGCGTACTCGGT
>CATPAP010000247.1 GCA_955651875.1 Candidatus Dormiibacterota bacterium | reverse complement strand
CGGCGATGTCAGCGGCGGGGAGCGCGCCCGCCTGCTGCTCGGCAAGGTCGCGCTCGATGAGACCAACCTGCTGCTGCTCGACGAGCCCACCAACCATCTCGACATCCCCGCACAGGAGGTGCTCGAGCAGGCGCTCACAGGCTACGGCGGCGCCGTCGTCCTCGTCACCCACGACCGCGCCCTCATCGACGCCGTGGCCACGCGCACATGGGCGATCGAGGATGGCGGCATCCGCGAGGTGCTGGGCGGTTACAGCGACCTGCTTCGCGCTCGCGAGCGCGAGCGGCGTGAACACGAGCGCGAGGCGCAACGTGCGTCGGTGCCAAGAACCGCCCGCAGCGGCGACGACGACGCCCGCCCCGCGCCATCGGGATCGCGCGAGCTTGGTCGCATCGAGGAGGAGATCGCCGCCGTCGAGGCGGAGCTCAAGTCGGTGCGCAACAGCCTCCTCGACCCCGATACGTTCGCGGACATCGAGCGTGGCGCCGCGGCGGGCCGCGACCACGACCGTCTCATCGGCGCCCTTGCCGAGCTGTACGAGCGATGGACGGAGCTGTCCGAGTCGAGGTGACAGCACTCGGCCCTGGCCTGCGTGGCGGATTCCTACACTGTCGCCCGTGAGCACATCGACATCGGCGCTCGGCGAGACGCTTGTCGACGCGGGGTCGATCCGGGCGCGCATCGTCGAGGTTGCCGCGGAGATCGACGCGCGCTATGCGGGGGCCGACCAGCCCGTCGTGCTGCTCTGCGTGCTCAAGGGCGCTCTCATCTTCAGCGCCGACCTGGCGCGGCAGCTCAGCATCCCCATCGAGATCGACTGCATCACGGTGCGGTCGTACGGGCCGGACACCCGCAGCGCCGGAGAGGTCGAGCTCGTCAAGGGAGTGACCACCGAGCTCCAGGGCCGCGACGTCCTGATCGTCGAGGACATCGTCGACACCGGGCACACGGCCGCTTTCCTCCAGCGGAACCTCGTCGAGCTCGGGGCGCGCTCGGTGCGCCTGGTCACCCTGCTCGACAAGACGTCACGCCGCGCCCGCCACGTCCACATCGACTGGCATTGCTTCCGCATCCCCGACCGCTTCGTGGTGGGGTACGGGCTCGACCATGGCGAGCGCTACCGCAACCTCGTCGACGTGCGCGCGATCGACGTGGTGTGACCGCCCGGCGGGCGGCGCCATTGGCGCTCGTCGGGGCGACGGCGGCGGTCTCGGTGTCGGCGATCCTCATCCAGGAGGCGCGCACCGACGCAGCAACCGTGGTCTGGCTGCGCATGGCGCTGGCCGTGACCATGCTGGCGCCGTGGGCCGTGCCGCAGCTGTGCAGACGCACCGTGGGCGGCTCGCGGCGCGATGCTGTGCTCACCATCGCGGCGGGCGTGCTCCTGGCGGTGCACTTCCTGACCTGGACCGCCTCGCTCGCCTACACGTCGGTCGCAGCCAGCGTGTTGCTGGTCTCGCTGCACCCGCTCATCGTCACGCCGGTCGGGGCGCTGCTGCTCGGCGACAGAGTCGACCGCCGCGTCGTCGCCGGCATCTGCCTCGCGCTGAGCGGAACGGTGGTCACATGCGGGGGCGCGCTCGGGGTTGGCGGCAAGGCGCTGACCGGTGACCTTCTCGCCCTCGCCGGTGGTGTGGCGCTGGCCGGATACCTCCTGATCGGCAGAGGGCGTCGTGAGCAGGGCGGCGTTGCCGGCTACTCGGCCGCCGTCTACGCGATCGTCAGCGCCGCCGCCGTGTCGACCGCGGCGGCGAGTGGCGCCTTGCACGCGCCGGGTGTGCGCACCCTTCTCGCGTGCGTGGGCCTTGCCGCCATCTGCACCGTCGGTGGCCATACCGTTTTCAACTGGGCGCTCCACCAGCTGCCGGCGAGCACGGTCTCTCTCTCTTTTCTCGGCGAACCGCCACTGGCCGCCTTGCTTGCGTTCCTCATCCTTGATCAGCGGCCGGCTCTGGCCACGATCATCGGCGGCGGGTTCATCCTGGCGGGCCTGGCGCTGACCCTGAGCCCGAACCCGGCGCCGCCGGAACCGGTACTGGGCGGATGAGCTGCCAGATGTGCGCCGCGGTCAGAGCGCCACGCCGGTGAGCAGGAAGAGCAGGTGCGCCGGCACCATGCCCATCACCACGCTGATGATCAGCACGTACAGCATGGCGGTGGCCGGTTGGTTGGCACGGATCCGCGCGAAGTACAGCGTGAACGCGTTGACGGCGGCGGTGAAGACCACCCCGGAGCCGATGACGAGCAGCCAGAAGAGGAACGCCTGGTCGCCGGACAGCAACCGTTCGCGGCTTGCCCCGCCCGCGAGCAACGCGATGGCGATGACCACGCAGTCGAGCGCGACGGCGGCGAAGACGGTGTAGATCGACAGCCGCAGAGGACGGAACGACATGCTTGGGGTGACCAGGTACCAGTGGCCGAGCAGCATCCCGGCCAGGGCGCTGCCGCCGAGCATGGCCGCGGACAGGAAGACCAGCGCCGCCCCGCCGACGCCACCGACCGCTGGACCGATGGCAGCCGCGGCGCTGACCACGGTGAGCAGCCCCACGCTGATGGTCACCGCTGCGACCACGCGCCGGGACCCATCGGTGCCGACCCCCGCGAAGAGCGCGTCGAGGATCAGCAGGATGGTGAAGGCCACCGCGCCGTGCACGAAGGTCGCCACCGCATTGGCGCTGACCGAGGCGTGCAGGAGCGCACCGAAATCGGACACGCCGGCGATGAGCAGCAGGTCGGCGCCCATGATGAGCGCGCAGATGGCCGCGGTGGTCCCGACGAAACCACGACCGACCCGGCCGACGTGGTCGAGCACCGCGCTCACCGCGACCGTCCCCAGGGCGAGCTCGAGCAGGACCAGCAGCCCT
>CATPAP010000246.1 GCA_955651875.1 Candidatus Dormiibacterota bacterium | reverse complement strand
GTGCTGCGCGTCGCCGCGGGCGCGGGTCCCCCATTGTGGAACCAGGCCGCCTATCGAGCTGTGGCCATCCTCGGCTCCGCAGGGACGGGCGAGGAGCTGTCCGATGTGGCCTGGCCACACTTCCTGCTTCCGCAGAGTTGCGGACCGGCGCAACTCCGTCTGGCCGCCGCAGCGGCGACCCTGTGGCTGTGGGACGGTCCCGGCGCCTGGACGGGTCCAGCCGCCGACCGCGCCCACCGCGCCCTGCGCCCGCCCGTCGCCACAGCCCTCATCGCCGCCGTCGCCGGCGACCGTCGGTAGCCTGGAGCGCAGGCAACCCCGCAGGCCTACCGCCCCGGTGCGCGGTACGCGACCGTCTTCTTAACGGCGGCGTCGATCTCCTCCGGAGTGATCAGGACGCGCACTGCAGATGTCGCCGCCCCCGCCGCGCCGACGCTGAGGCTGAGCGCGGCCACGCTGGTGTTGTCGGGCATGTCCAGGAGGACGATCGCGTCGTCCTCACCGAACACGAAGTAGAACGCCTCGAGGCTTCCGCCGAGACCTTTGGCAGCTTCCTCGATGGCCGCGCGGCGTCCCGTGCCGCCCTCTTTGAAGAGGCCCTTGATGCCCTCAACCGTGTAGGACGCCTCGATCAGGTACTTCGCCATGGCAGTCACCCTCGTTGCTGGGGCTGCGCACGCAGCCGCTCTCTGGTTGAGCGTGACAGGTCCAATGAGGGCCGCGCGGGCGACGGCCAAACGTCGCGATTCCAGTAGAGTGACCCGCCGTATGGCGACCATCGAGCTCGAGGCGACCACGCGCGACGCGCGCGGCAGCCACAACAAGCCGCTCCGCCGCGTTGGCCAGGTCCCCGCCGTTCTCTACGGGCACAACGTCGAGCCGCGCGCGATCGCGGCCGAGGCAAGGATTCTCCACCGCGTCTGGATGCGCGCCGGCCGCACCCAGCTCGTCGACCTCAAGGTCGACGGGGGCCGCGCCCAAAAGGTGCTCGTCCGCGAGATGCAGGTCGACCCGCGCACCAACCGGCCCATCCACGCCGACTTCTTCGCCGTCAACCTTCGCGAGAAGCTGACCGCCGAAGTTCCCGTGGTGCTCACCGGAGAGGCGCCCGCGGTGGTCGACGCCAAGGTCGGCACCCTCCAGCAGCTCCTCAACACGCTGCGCGTGGAGTGCCTGCCCGCCGACCTGCCGGCGCAGTTCAGCGTCGACGTGAGCGGACTCGCCGAGATCGACCAAGGCATCCACGTTCGTGACATCGCCCTCCCCGAGGGCGTCGCTCTCGTCCACATCGACCCCGACGAGCTCGTCGTCAAGGTGGCCGCGCTCCGCATCGCCGTCGAGGGCGAGGCTGAGGAGGCCGCCGCAGCCGCCGAGGCCGCCGAGGTCGCCGCCGAGGAGGCCGCCGCAGCCGAGGGCGGTGAGCCCAGCGGGGAAACAGCACCGGCCGAATAGGCCCGCGACCGGGGACGCAGCGCCCGCGGGGCTGACTACCATCCCGGGATGCTCCTCGCCTCCTCTTTCAGCTGCGACAAGAGCTACTTCTTCGACGACCTCTGCAACACCGTCCAGAGGCACGATCCCAGCGGGATCGCCGGTCCTGTCATCGAGCGGCTCATCGGCCCCATCGCCATCTTCGCGCTCGTCTTCGCCATCGGCCGCGTCGTGCGCCGGATCGTCGAGCGGGCGGTGCAGCGCGCCAGCGGCGACCCCCAGGTACGCGCCCTGGTCCGCAATGTCGGCGGGGCGGTCATCTACTTCTTCGCCGTGGTCAGCGGGCTGGTCACCGCCGGCGTCAACGCCGCCTTCATCGTCACCTTCGGCGGCCTTGCCGGTCTGGCCGTCGGACTCGCCTTCCAGGATGTGCTGCGCAACATCCTCGCCGGCATCTGGCTGCTCGTGGAACGGCCGTTCCGCATCGGCGACGTGATCGCCATCGTCGGCGTCGCGGATGTCAGTGGCGTGGTCCAGACCATCACGCTGCGGACAACCGCGCTGCGCACCGGCGACGGCAGGCTTGCGGTGGTCCCCAACCTCACCGTCTTCAACGGGGTGATCGTCAACAGCAGCGCGTACGCCCAGCGCCGCTACACGATCGGCCTGCGCATCGAACGCGACCACGACCTCGAGACCGCGATGCGCGCGGCCCGGCGCGAGCTCGAGTCGATCAGCGAGGTCGCGCGTGACCCAGCCCCGGCGGTGCAGCCGCAGCTCGACGGCGAGGGTATCCTGCTCAACTGCAGCTACTGGCTCGACTACCGCAGCCACGACGTCGACGCCATCGCGGCCGAGGTGGCCCGCCGGTTGTGGGTGATCACCGAGCGCAGCAGCGCTGCTGCGCAGGGCTAGCCGGCGGCGAGCACCTTGGGGCGCTCCACGCCGCGCTCATCCATGCGCACGTAGTCGCGCGTCGACTCGCCGCGATACACCTGTCGCGGCCTGGCGATCTTCTGCTCCTTGTCGATCAGCGACTCCTCCCACTGCGACAGCCAGCCGGCGGTGCGCGGGATGGCGAAGAGCACGGGAAACATCTCGATCGGGATGCCGAGTGCCTGGTAGATGAAGCCGCTATAGAAGTCGACGTTGGGGTACAGCTTGCGGCTCACGAAGTATTCGTCCTCGAGCGCAATCGTCTCGAGCTCGCGGGCGATCTCGAGCAGGGGGCTGGTCCCGGTGACGCTGAGCACCTGGTCGGCCATGCGCTTGATCACCTTGGCGCGCGGGTCGTAGTTCTTGTACACGCGGTGGCCGAAGCCCATGAGCCGTTCCTTGCCGGACTTGACGCCCTCGACGAACTCGGGGATCCGGTCCATGGAGCCGATCCTCTCGATCATCCGGATGACCGCCTCGTTGGCGCCGCCGTGCAGCGGCCCGTACAGCGCGGCGATCGCCGCCGCCGTCGCGGAGTACGGGTCGGGACGGGAGGAGCCCACCGCGCGCATCGCGTTCGTCGAGCAGTTCTGCTCGTGGTCGGCGTGGAGGATGAAGAGTACATCGAGCGCGTGCTCGATCTCCGGTACCACCTGGT
>CATPAP010000245.1 GCA_955651875.1 Candidatus Dormiibacterota bacterium | reverse complement strand
GCTTCGGTTGGGGACCGGCCCTCGGCCGGCTCCGCGGCGGCCGAGGGCCGGCCACCGTGCTGGCGGTCCTCACCGCCGGCGCGCTGCTGCCGCTGCTGTCTGCCTCGGCGCCGGCGGCGTACGGCTCAGCACTGCTGTTCGGCGGCTCGTTTCTGGCCGTGGTCACCGCAGTCACCAGCACCGCCCACCGCTCCCTGCCCGCGCACCACTGGACGCCGGCGATCGCCACGCTCACGATCGTCTTTGCGATCGGCCAGTGTCTCGGCCCGGTGCTCGCCGGTGTACTGGCCGACACTGCCAGCGGGATACGCGCCGGGCTCATCCTGTCGGTGGGGATCCTCGCGGCCGGGACGCTGCTCGCCCTGGCCCAGCCGCACCGCGAACCGCCGCCCGCCGAGGCACCTCTTGCACGGCAGTGGTCGTCCCCGAGTTGAATTTTCACTCGCCTCCATGGCTGTGATGTTCTCTCTACGTCCTACGGCGCCATTGACATTCGACGCCGCGCGGACCGCGCACGCGGGTGTTTATGCAGACCTTCCGCCGCCCGTGACAGCGAGGCAAGCAATTCGTCAACCTGAGGCCAACCGGAGGCTTTCGAGGTACCAGCGCCAGCCCTCGTTGTGCGAACCGAGCGTCGGGTGGGAAGTCCGGCGTGGACGAGGATGAGTTGTGTGGGGCTGCTGCCGCAACGACAATCAGTCGACCGCGGCGCCGAGTGAGAACAGTGCATCGAGTCGCGAATGCTTGCTATCTGCCTGCAGCGTGACCGACTGGATGCGCTTGCCAATAACGGGGTTGTTCCGCACAACAAGATGGTTGCCGGCTGTCACCGCACGTTCGGGCGTAGAGCGCATTCCGTCCAGGCGCGTCCACCCACGGTGAGCCGGTATCGGTTCATCGAGGTGGAGAAGGTCAATCACGCAGTCAGAACGCTGTGCCGCCTGCTCAAGGTCTCCCGTGCCGCCCGACTCGCGCGGCGGCGAGGAGCGCGATCTTCGAGTACATCGAGGGTTTACAACCGCGAGCGCCGCCACTCGACGCTCGGCAACCTTAGTCCGGCAGACTAAGCATCCCGGCACACCGTTTGCGTGTTCCGCCAACAAACGTGTCCGTCAAAGCGGGGCAGGCCCACCCAGATAACCATGAGACAACGGTGATGCCGATCCGTTGACGCACCCCGGGACCAGACCTACACTGGTGAATCTCTTTCTGGAAGTTACGTGCTGACGAGGATAGATCCATTCTGACCGGTGAGCTGTGGCTTCGAGTTGACACCATGAGTACTCCGGCGGAATCCGGTTCCTGTCGCGGGGAGGAGCACCGCCGGACGGCGTGCTTGGTCGGGCGCAACGGCCAGGTCCGGACCTACGGCAACGCACTCTTGCGGACGGGCCTGGTGACGACCAAGGACACCAGGAGACGCGAATGACCACCACGGTGGCGGGGCAGACATTGACCGGCGCACCGCTGCTCGAGGTGGAGGGCGTCAGCAAGAGCTTCCCGGGGGTAAAGGCGCTGTCGGACATGCGGCTGGACCTGCGTCGAGGCGAGGTGCTGGCACTGGTCGGGGAGAACGGCGCCGGCAAGTCCACGCTGATGAAGCTGCTGTCCGGCATCTATACCGCCGACGCCGGGCAATTCCGGCTGAATGGCAGGCCCTTCCACGCGACAAAGCCGAAGCAGGCACTCGAACTCGGCATCAGCATCATCCATCAGGACTTCAACCTGATGCCGCACCTGACGGTGGCGCAGAACATCTTCATCGGCCGGGAGCCATCGGCTGGGAGATTCCTGCTGTCTGAGCGGGAACTGAACGCCAAGGCGAAAGACCTGGTCGCCCGCTTGCAACTGCCGCTGAATGTGAAGCAGCTGGTCGGCAACCTGACCGTGGCCAAGCAGCAGATGGTGGAGATCGCCAAGGCCCTCTCCTATGACGCCAAGGTGCTGATCATGGACGAGCCGACCGCAGCGCTGAACTATGCCGAGGTCGCAACGCTGCACGAGGTGATCCGTAGGTTCGTCCGCGAGGACACCGGTGTCATATACATCTCGCACCGGATAGACGAGCTAAAGGCGATCGCGGACCGGATCACGGTGATCCGGGACGGCAAGTACGTCGACACCGTCGACACCCAGGCCACCTCCATGAAGGAGGTCATCTCGATGATGGTGGGCCGAACGCTGACCAGCGACGCCCGGCCAGAAGGGGTCCGCTCGGACCGCGAGGTGTTGCTGTCGGTGCGGGGGCTGTCCACGAAGTCACTGCTCAAGGACGTCTCTTTCGAGCTGAGGAAGGGCGAGATCCTGGGCTTCGCCGGTCTAATGGGGGCCGGGCGCACCGAGGTGGCTCGCGCCCTGGTGGGTGCGGACAAGATCGACACTGGGACCATCGAGCTCCGCGGGAAGACGGTCAAGATCGCCAATCCCGCCGTGGCGGCCAAGCATCGGATCGGCTACCTGTCCGAGGACCGCAAGCACTTCGGGCTGCTGCTGGAGCAGGATGTGAACGCCAACATCGCGCTCAGCTCGGTGAGTGAGCTGTCCACCAAGCTCGGTTTCGTGAAGGACCGAGCGCTGCGGGCCAAGTCCGAGGAGTACGTCACCTCGCTGAAGATCA
Source organism: Candidatus Dormiibacterota bacterium (assembly GCA_955651875.1). Lineage (GTDB taxonomy): Bacteria > Chloroflexota > Dormibacteria > Aeolococcales > Aeolococcaceae > Aeolococcus. The sequence continues at coordinate 7,692 of CATPAP010000245.1, read as the reverse complement.
AGACGCCATCGATCAACCAGACCACAAAGAACCTCTCCGGCGGCAACCAGCAGAAGGTCGTGATGGCCAAGTGGTTGGTCAAGGACTGCGATATCTTGATCTTCGATGAGCCGACGCGCGGCATCGACGTGGGCGCCAAGGAAGAGATCTACGGTCTCCTCAACGAGCTGGCGGCCCAGGGCAAGTCGATCATCATGATCTCCTCGGAGCTGCCGGAGGTGTTGCGGATGTCGCACCGGATCGTGGTGATGTGCGAGGGGCGCGTCACCGGCCTACTGGATGCGGACGAAGCCGCCCAGGAGAACGTGATGCACTATGCGACGCTGCGGCCGGACGAGAACCCCGCGGATGCGCCCGAGCTCGGTGCCGAGCCGCCGAGACCAGAAGCAGAGCCCACACCCGAGCAGCCCGGCAGGGGTGCAGGAGAGTAATGGCAACCCTCATGGCAACCCTGAAGACATCAGCGCAGAGGTTGGTGACCGGCGGGGTCAGCTCCGCGGTCAAGGACCGCCTGCAGCAGTCCCTGGCGTTCGCCAGCCTGATCGTCATCTTCGCGTTCTTCTCCTTCGCGAGCCCGGACTTTTTCACATACAGCAACATCACCGCCATCCTGTTCTCTACCGTGGTGATCGGGACCCTCGCGCTGGGCACCACGTTCGTGATCATCACCGGCGGCATCGATCTGTCGATTGGTACGGGGATGGCGTTGTGCGCCGTGATGTCGGGTGTGTTCATCGTGAACATACGGCTGCCCGTGGGAGTGGGAGTGCTCAGCGCGATCCTGTTCGGTGGGCTGATCGGCCTCGTCAACGGGTTCAACGTCGCGGTGCTGAAGATCCCCCCGTTCATCGCGACGCTGGCGATGATGCTGGTCGCGCAGGGCCTTGCCCTCGTGATCTCCCACAGCACGCCGATCTACTTCAATGACGCATCCGGCTACGTCGCGATCTCGACGGGGAACCTGATCCCAGGAGTGAACTTCCCCAACGCCGTTGTCATCCTCGCCGTGGTAGCGGTCGTCTCGGCGGTCCTCCTGAAAAAGACCGTGCTCGGCCGGTTCGCCTATTCGATCGGCAGCAACGAAGAAGCGACCGCGCTCTCGGGCATCAACGTCCGGAAGTGGAAAATCATCGTCTACGCTTTCGCGGGCCTCTTCATCGGTCTGGCCGGTGTGATGATCTCGGCGCGGTTGGGGTCGGCGCAACCCGCGACGGGGATGGGGTACGAACTCCAAGCGATCGCCGCGGTCGTAATCGGCGGCACCTCGCTGTCCGGCGGCAAGGGATCGATCGTCGGCACCGTGATCGGAGCGCTGATCATCTCGGTGCTCAACAACGGTCTCCAGATCACGTCCATCCCCCAGGAGTGGCAGAACGTTATCCTGGGCGGCGTCATCCTCATCGCGGTTTACGCTGACATAATCCGCAAACGTACGTGAGGCCTGATCCCACGTTCCGCCGCTTCCCGACCCGGCAACGCTCAACCGGAGCTTTCGAGTTAGGCTGAAAGGACAAGGAGGTTAGGTCGACATGAAGACAAGAAGAGTCGGGGCACTCCTCGCGGTTGCAGTGATGGCTCTCATGCTGGGGGCGTGTGGGTCCTCGAGCAGCGGTGGGTCCTCGAGCAGCGGAGGTGGCAGCTCGAGCCAGCCCTACATCGCGATCGTCTCCAAGGGCTTCCAGCAGGAGTTCTGGCAGGCGGTGAAGAAGGGTGCCGAGCAGGAGGCGGCCAAGGAGGGCGCCAGGATCACCTTCGTCGGGCCACCGACCGAGGCCGACGTGGAGCAGCAGATCAACATGCTCACCGATGCGCTGGCCAAGAAACCGAGCGCACTCGGGTTCGCAGCGCTGGACAGCAAAGCCGCCGCCGCGCTGCTCGACCAGGCCAAGTCCCAGAAAATCCCGGTCGTCGCGTTCGACTCAGGGGTCGCCTCCGACATCCCGGTCACTACCGCAGCGACAGATAACAAGGCCGCCGCTGCTGAGGCCGCCACGCACATGGCTGCGCTTCTCGGCGGCAAGGGCACGGTGGCCATGGTCGTGCACGATCAGACCAGCCGCTCGGGCATCGACCGCCGGGACGGCTTCATGGAGTGGATGAAGGCAAACGCCCCTGGTATCACGGTGCTCGCTCCGCAGTACGGCGGCGGCGATCAGGCCAAGTCCGCCGACATCACCAAGTCGATCATTGCCTCCCACCCTGACATCGCCGGTATCTTCGGCTCCAACGAGGGCTCGGCCGTCGGTGCCATCAAGGGTGTCCAGGAGAGTGGCAAGCACGGCATCACGATCGTCGGTTTCGACTCCACCAAGGCCCAGATCGACGCCATCAAGAGCGGGGTGGAGGCCGGAGCCATCACGCAGAACCCGATCGCGATCGGCGAACAGCTCGTCAAGGCCGCCATGAAAGCGATCCGCGGCGAGAGCCTGCCGAAGTTCATCAACACCGGTTTCTACTGGTACGACAAGAGCAACATCGACGACCCCAAGATCCAGGCCCTTCTCTACCAGTGAGGCGCAGCTTGGACAGAATTCCTCATCAATGAAGAGCAGGGGCGGCACCGTCAGACCATGCCGCCCCTGCTCGCGTCCACACCGCGTCGTATCGGATCCTTCGGTGAGTGCGACTCGCTACACGTTGACGTCACCGCACAGGTGCACGTGGATGCCGAGCTCGGTGAACATGGCCGCCTTGGCGAGCAGCCCCTTGTCGGCGGTCTCGGCGTCGGGCGTGTAGACCACGTTGACGTGATTGGCCCGGTGCCGGGCCATCAGCTGGTCCCGGCCGACGCCGTGCAGGACCGCGTGCATGATCGGCCACTGCGGGGTGGTGGCCTGGAGGCGGCGCTCGGTCTCCTCCGCGGGGAGCTCCACCACGCTCCCGCGGCCGAGGTCGACGTGCAGCGCGCCATCCATGATGAACACCCGGGACCAGACGATCTCGCCCGGCTTCGACACGCCGCTGAGGGTGCCGCCGCCCAGCGGGAAGTACATCGGTGGCTGACGCTTGCTGTAGGACTTGTCGTAGCCGCCGTTGTGCGAGGCCGGCACCGACCCAGAGATCTCGAACACCCAGACGAAGTTGTCGCCGTACTGCTCGCCCCAGCGAATGTCGTGCAGGGTCGTGGCCGGGTCGTGCCCCAGCGCGGTCCAGAGCCGAGTGGTGACGAGGGAGTCGACGGCAACACCTTCGTCGACCTCGTTGAAGTGCGGCAGGGGGGCGCCGGCATACAGCTCGCGCGAACCGTCCCGGCTGGAGACCGGCGGCCGCTCCACGTTGTTCAGAAGCCCTTCTGCGAGGTCACTGGCCGGCACGGTGTCCTTGAGACCCTGTTGGTACTGGATCCCGACGGCGTCAAGCCCAAAATCGTCGGCGATGCGGAGGGCGGCGATATACATCTTGAACTGGCTGCGCAGCTGGGTGTCGGTCAGCTCGGTGGCCTCATCGGTGCCGGTGTGGAAAGTCATGCCGGCGTCGTCGAGCCAGGTCCGGACAGCATGGGCCTCTTCGTCGCTGATCTTTGTCATCTCGGCGACGAGCGCGCTTTGGGACAGGCGTTCCTTGTAGATCCCGAGCGGGTTGATCAGCTCGTCGTCGAAGATCGCGTTGTACATCCCCATGCAGCCCTCGTCGAAGACACCGATGATCGCCTTCTCGGTGGACAGCTGAGTGGCCAGCGCCTTGCCAAGGTCGACCTCCGGGCCGGCCGGCAGGGCGGGGAGGTCGCGTACGTGGCCCTGGTCATGGGTCAGCTCGCCTGTTTCGAGCCACGTCTTGAGCCCTTCGATGGCCCAGTCGTCGGTGAAGTCCTTGCTCCACAGTGCGGAGTACTTCTTACCGGCCTTGGTGAGGCTGCCGGTGAGGTTGAGCAGGCCGACCAGCCCGGGAAACTTGCCCTCCCAGTTCGCCACGATGAGGATCGGACCCCGGTGGCTGCGCAGTCCGGCGAGCACGTGGTGGCTGTACTGCCAAACCGCCTCCACCACGATCAGCGCGGCGTCCACGGGAAGCTTCTTGAAGATCTCGATCCCAGCGCGCTGGCTGTCGATGAAGCCGTGCCCCTTCACCTCGTCGATCTCATGGCCACGCTGCACCTGCCAGCCGAGTGAGGTGACGGCGGCGGTCAGGTCGGACTCGAGCTTCTGCTGGGCTGGCCAGCAGATCACGTTCGCGGTCGGGCGCAAGTCGCCGCTTGACACCGTGTAGACGGTGTTGGCCTGGGCCCTGGCGGTGGCGGCGAGGATGGGCATGGAGTAGCTCGTCATCGGTCGGTTCCTTCGTTCATGGTCTGTGCCGCGTGATCTGTCGGTGCAGCCATCAGCGTTGCTGCCGGGCTGCGAGAGTGTGTGCGATCGCGCGCGTGCTGGTGTAGAGGTCGAGGTACGACGCGTACAGTTCGTCGTACCTCTCGGCGAGCTCCGTCCGCGGTTCGCGGATCTCCTTGACCGGGTTCCATGCCTCGATCGAGAACTCGCCGACCGTCTGTGCCGCCAGGAATGCCCCGCCGTAGCTGGCGCCGATGGTTTGACAGGGGATCTCCTGAGGCCGATCGGTGATGTCGGAGACGATCTGCGTCCACAGCGTCTCCCGGGTGCCGCCCCCCGCGGCGACGATGCGACGGACGTCTCCGCCGGCGGCCTCGATGGTCTCGATGTTGTGTCGCACCCCGAGGCCAGTCGCTTCCAGTGCCGCGCGGTACAGGTCACCGCGGGTGTGCGTGAGAGTGAGGCCCGCGATCATGCCGCGTGCCTCGGGATCCATAACCGGAGTCCGCTCCCCGGCGAAGTACGGCAGCATGAGCAGCCCGTTGGCTCCCGGGCCCGAGCGTTCGGCGAGCTTGATCAGCTCGGCGTAGTCCAACGACCCGAACAGGTCACGCAGCCAGCTGGTTATTGCGCCGGAGGTTGCCATGCCGCCGGCGAGGTTGCGGGTGTCCGGCAGCGCGCCAACCGTTCCCCACAGGGAAGGGCTGGTCACAAGGTCTGGGACCGTATTGATCAGAAACATCGTCGTCCCGTACATCAGCATCAGGTCGCCGGCGCCCTGTGCGCCGACGCTGATCGCCTCCGCCCATGCGTCGATCGTGCCGGTGATCACCGGGATGTCCGCCGGAAGCCCCGTCAGCGCGGCGGCCTCGCGGGTGATGATGCCGGCGACCTCACCCGGCCACCGCAACGGCGGCAAGGGCAGATCGGGTGCGACCAGGTCGACCCACGGCTGGTACCAATCGCGCTTCTCGGTGTCGTACAGCGGGGTGCACTGGCTGGCGGAGTGCTGGTCGAGCACGTACTCACCCGTGAGCTTTAGGACCAGCCAGGAGCTCGGCATGAAGAGGCGGCGCGCGCGCGCGAAGGTCTCGGGCTCGTTGTCGGCCACCCAGGCCACTTTCGCGCCAGCGGCCTGCGTGGACAGCACCGAGCCGCACCGGCGCCGGATCTCGTCCGAGCCGAGCTGATCGTTCAGCCGCGCAATCTGCGGGGTCGAGCGGGCGTCGATGCCGTAGAGGATGGCGGGTCGCAGCGGCGTACCGGCTGCGTTGGTCAGCAGCACGCACGGCCCCATGCCGCTGACCCCGATGGCGACAACCTCGACGTCCGACGGACCGAGGAGCTGCCGGCTGAGGTCGACGAACTCCTGCCACCAGACCTCGCCCTCCATCTCGACCCAGCCGGGGCGGGGCCGGTCGACCGCATGTTCGCGAGTGGCGCTGCGGATGACCTGGCCGTCGAGACCGACGAGCACGCCCTTGCTGCTCGAAGTGCCGATATCCACGCCGATGACTGCCGGAACTGCCATACGACCACCGTTTCAGGAATCGGTTAGCGTTCGGCTGGCCACGCCCAGCCTGTACCACGAACGAGCGGTCCCGCTGCAGACCTCGGCCCGCTCGGCGTCGCTCAACTCTGCGGTCAGCTCCTCGGCGGCGGCGACCACCTGTCCGTAGGTCGCTGCGAGCAGGCAGACGGGCCAGTCGGAACCGAACATGAGGCGCCGTGGACCGAAGGCGTGGAGCAGGACGTCGGCGTAAGGCCGCAGGGCGCGGACTGTCCAGTTCTCCCAGTCCGCCTCAGTGACCAGTCCGGAGAGCTTGCAGGCCACGTTCGCGCTCGCCGCGAGCCTCCGGATCTCTGTGACCCAGGGCTCTGTCTCCCCGCTGCGGATCGGCGGCTTCGAGCCGTGGTCGAGGATGAAGCGCAACTCGGGCACGGACCGGACGGCGCTGGTCGCCGCCGAGAGCTGGTGAGGGAGGGTCAGCAGGTCGTAGGCCAGGCCCGCGGTCGTCACCGCTCGCAGTCCCCGCAGGACAGCAGGCCGGATCAGCCAGTCGGGATCCGGCTCGTCCTGCACTGGATGGCGGATCCCGACGAGCCGGTGCCCGGCGGGCCCAGCTTGCAGCGCCGCAATCCGCTCGGCCACGTCCGCCGCCGTGAGGTCCACCCAGCCGACCACCCCGGCGACGAGCCCGGCCCCGTCGTCGGCGAGCGCCAGCAGCTCAGGTGTCTCCTCGGCCACCGGGATGGTCTGCACCAGCACGGTCGCGGTAACTCCATTGCCGACGGCCAGGGGCCGGAGGTGAGCCAGGCTGAAGGTGCGGCGCAGCGACTGCATGGCCGGGCCGGTGATCCAGCCCTGGTCGCGTACGCTGAGGTCCCACACGTGGTGGTGGGCGTCGATGCGCTCCTTCACCTCTGCGTCCCGTCGGGATCGAGTTCGGCGTCAATCTCGGCCCACAGTGCGTTGGGGAGCGGCGCCTCGAGCAGCGCCGCGTTGGTGGCGACCTCCTTGGGCGTACGGGCGCCGACGAGTACGGAGACCACGGCCGGATGGCGCAAGGGGAACTGCAATGCCGCGGCGGCCAGCGCTGTGCCATGCCGGGCGCAGACGTCCTGCAGCCGCAGCGCCCGGGCGAGCACGTCCGCCGGAACGGGGACATAGTCATAGGTCCGGACCGGCGAGGGATCGGCGAGCACGCCGCTGTTGAACACGCCGCCCGCGACGACGGCGACGCCACGCCGTAGGCACAGCGGCAGCAGATCGGTGGCGGCCCGCTGGTCGAGCAGGGTGTACCGGCCCGCGACAAGGACGCAGTCGAGGTCTGTTTCACGGACGAACCTGGCGAGCATCTCAGCCTGGTTCATGCCAACGCCGATCGCCCCGATCACCCCTTGTGACCGCAGGTCGGCGAGGGTCGGGTATGTCTCCTCGATGGCCTGCTGCCAGTAGTCGTCCGGGTCGTGGATATAGAGGACATCAACTCGGTCCAGTTTGAGCCGCTCGAGACTGCCGGACAGGGAGCGCAACACGCCACTGCGGCTGTAGTCCCGTATCCGGGTTCTCGCCGGTGTGCCATAGAACCCCTCGACGCCTTGGCCACCGTCCGTTCCGTCGGGGTCCTGCTGCGGCACCAGCAGCCGCCCCACCTTGGTGGACAAGACGTACTCCTCTCGTGGACGGGTGGCGAGAAAGCTGCCGACCCGCTCCTCGGCAAGTCCGACGCCGTAGTGCGGGGCCGTGTCGATGTAGCGGCTGCCGCTATCCCACACGGCGGCCAGCACTGCGGCAGCCGCCTCGTCGTCCATGGGGGCGAAGAGGCCGCCCAGCAGAGCGCTGCCGAACCCCAATCGGGTTACCGTCACGTGGCTGCCCCCGAGGGACGCCAGGCTCGATGCCGTGGCGGGGCTGGTCATAAGC
>CATPAP010000244.1 GCA_955651875.1 Candidatus Dormiibacterota bacterium | reverse complement strand
GGACGACGAGGACCACTTCGCTCTCGCGCTCGACGCCGGGCTCGGATGCGCCGCCGCCGCCATCGCCGACTTCGGCTTCGACGGCCTCATCGAACGGCGTTAGCCAGACGCTCAGCCGCCGAGCAGGCCTGGGAAGAGGGTGGTGATCACCAGTGTCGCTGTCAGCACGGTGAGGACCGTGGCCAGTGACACCGCGATGACGTTGTAGACGACCCCGTTGCAGCGCGCACCGAGGAGGCGCCGGTCGTTGGCAAGCATGATGATGAACACCAGCATGATGGGCAGGAGGATCCCGTCGAGCGTCTGCGTGCCGATGGCGACGCCGGCGATGGGAACGCCGGGGATCAGCATGATGCCCGCTCCGATGGCGAGAATGCCGATGAACAGTGTGAAAAACAATGGCGCGTCGGCGAAGCTGCTCTGGACGCTGCGCTCGGCACCGAAGGCCTCGCAGATGACGAATGCGGTGCTGAGCGGCAGCACGGCGGCGGCGAGCAGGGACGCTCCCACCAGTCCGACGGCGAAGAGCTGCTGCGCGTGCACGCCGACCAACGGGGTGAGCGCCGACGCCGCCTGCTGAGCGGAGGCAACCCCGTTGCCCGCCAGGCCGTGCGGGTACTCGACCGAGGGCGGAAACAGCGTCGCCGCCGTCGTGATCACGATGAACGCCGCGACGATGACGGCGAAGATGGAGCCGCTGATCACGTCGGCACGCACCAGGCGCAGATCCGCCTCGCGCGTCCCCTTGTCGACGATCGACGACTGCAGAAAGAGCTGCATGTACGGCGTGATCGACGTGCCGATGAGGGCGATGACGTCGATGAGATACGCGCCTGTCCGGACCGATGACGGGTGGCCGAAGTTCGGCAGCACAAAGTCTCGCCCGACGCTCGTCCAGTCGGGATGCGGGACCAGGAACGCGGTGACGATGTAGGAGACGAAGGTCAGCCCGAGCGCGAGGAAGATGCGCTCGACGAGGCGACGGTTGCCACGCATCACCACCGCGCCGATCAGGGCGGCGGCGCCGATCACCGCGACCGGGAGGGGAACGCCGAGCAGTCCGAGGCCGCCTGCGACACCGGCGAATTCCGCGAGCGTGGTCCCGCCGTTGGCGATCAGCACGACCACCGCTGCGAACAGCGTCCACCGTACCCCGAAGCGCTCGCGGATGAGGTCCATGAGCCCCTTGCCGGTCACTGTGCCAAGGCGAGCGACCATCTCCTGGGTGATGATCAGCGCGACCGCGATCGGGAGGAAAGCCCAGAGCAGGTTGTAGCCGTACTTGGCGCCGGTGTTGCTGTAGGTGAAGACACCGCCGGCGTCGTTGCCCGCATTGGCGACGATGATCCCGGGACCGATGACCGCGAAGTAGCGCCACAGGCCGAGGCGGCGCGGCCGGGCGCGGCGGCGCTCACGCCGCCCGGCGACGGCTTCCGCGGCACGGCGGCGCAAATCCCTGGTCTGAGGGGGGGCCGTCTTCACGTCCTCTCCGCCCACGCATCACAGCGTCCTCGCGCGCCGGCGCACGCCGGCCGGCATCACCTCGTCCATGGCGTCGTCGATGGTGACGATTCCCTGCATCCGGTCGTCGTCGTCGACGACGGGGACGGCGAGCAGGTTGTACTTGGCGATGACCGCGGCGACGTCCTCCGGGCGTGCGTCGAGAGGAACGGCGACGACGCGCTTGATCATGATGTCCGCGATCGGAGCCTGCGGCGGCGCCACGATGAGGTCGCGCAGGGAGAGAACACCGAGCAGTCGCTCCTCCTCGTCGACGACGTAGACGTAGTAGATCGACTCCGCGTCGGGCTCGAGCTCGCGCAGCTTGTCGATGGTCTGCTGGGCGTTGAGGGTGACCGGGACGGCGACGAACTCCGTGGTCATCAAGCCCCCGGCGGTGTCGTCCTCGTAGCCGAGCAGCTCCTCGACATCCTCGGCCTCGCCCGCCTCCATCTTGGCGATGAGCTGCTCGCGCCGCTCCTCGGAAAGGTCACCGAGCAGGTCGGCGGCCTCGTCCGGCGACATCGCCTCGAGAATGTCAGCGGCGCGCTCGTCATCGAGGCGGGAGAGGATCTGCGCCTGCACCTCATCGGACGACTCCTCGACGACGTCGGCCGCGACCTCGTCGTTGAGCGACGCGAAGATGGCGGCGCGATCGCGGCCGCCGAGCTGCTCGACGATCTCCGCGATGTCGGCGGGGTGCATCTTGCTGAGCTTCTGGTGACTGATGCGCAGCCGCACCGAGCGCTCGTCGCTGCGCACGGGGTCGACGGCGTCCCACGAGATGAGGCGCTGCGGAAAGTCGCGCCCCACCAGGTGGGTGACGCGCCGGCCGACCCGCTCGATGCCGAGGCGGCGAAGCAACCCTCGAGCGCCGATGTCGACCCCGACGAGCAGCAGCCTGCCGTCCTGCTGCTGCAGTTGCAGGTCGTTGACCCGCACCACCCGGCGGCCGTCGGTGTCGACGATCTGCTTGTCGAGCACATCGCGCGACAGCCAGATCTCCTCGCCGGCATTCGGGTACAGGCGCAACCGCGAGGTGGGGACGTTGAGGCTGAGCTCGCCGCCCTCGCCGGTCCGCACCGCACCCCAGTCGATGACCGCCGGCAGCTCCTTGCTCCGTCCCCGGATGGCGATCGCGGTGACCACCGGGTAGGGCTCGCCCATGCGCACGATGACGTCTCGGACCGAGCCGACGGTCCGCTGATCGACGTCGACGACGTCGGCGCGCAGGAAGTCGCTGAGGAAGATCACGGCTGCGGAATGGTGCCACCTCCGCAGACATCCCGGGGCAGATGCGTGGTCGCGGCGCGGCTCCTCCGCCGGTATGATCGCGCAGCCATGCCAGCGGGCCATTCCTCGTCGCGCGATCTCGGGACCCCCATCGACCGCAACGTCGCGCTCGAGCTCGTCCGCGTCACCGAGGGAGCGGCGATGGCGGCCGCGCCCTACATGGGGCGCAACCGCAAGAACGACGCCGACGGCGCCGCCGTCGACTCAATGCGCCGCAGCCTCAACTTCGTGGACATGGACGGTGTCGTGGTCATCGGGGAGGGCGAGAAGGACGAGGCGCCGATGCTCTACATCGGGGAGCAGGTGGGCAACGGCACCCCCCCGGAGGTCGACGTGGCCGTCGACCCCATCGACGGCACCCGCCTGGTGGCCCGAGGACTGCCCGGCGGCATCGCCACGGTCTCGCTCGCCGAGCGCGGCTCCATGTTCTACACGCACGTCCCCTACATGGAGAAGCTGATCGTCGGCCCCGCGGCGGCTCACGTCATCGACATCACGGACACCGTGAAGAACAACCTGCGGCGCATCGCCAAGGCTGAGGACCGCCACATCGAGGACCTGACGGTTGTCGTGCTCGATCGCGAACGCCATGCGATCCTGCTCGATGAGATCCGCTCAGCCGGGGCCCGCGTCAAGCTGATCATGGACGGTGACGTCGCGGCCGGGGTGATGGCGGCGATGGAGCACCGCACCGGCATCGACGTGCTCATGGGCATTGGGGGCGCGCCCGAGGCGGTCCTCGCCGCCTGCGCCATCAAGTGCATCGGCGGCTCGATGCAGGGACGGCTGTGGCTGCGCGACGGCGACCAGGCGCTGCTCGACGCCGAGGGCAAGCAGGCGGACCGCGTCCTCGAGCTCAG
>CATPAP010000243.1 GCA_955651875.1 Candidatus Dormiibacterota bacterium | reverse complement strand
GCGCGGGGCCGGGCAGCGCCGGCGGCGACGCGGCGGAAGAGGGCCGCGAGGTCTGGGCGTCCCTCCGCGTCGAGCACGCAGATCGTGCCATCGACGACAGCACGGCGACGGACCGCGAACGCGGCGCCCGCCACGACCTCCGGGAAGCGCTCGTCGAGTGTTGCGGTCTCGCCCTGGAGGCGCACGGTGCCGTCGCCAGCAGCGATGAGCAGGCAGCGGGAGCCCTCCCAGTCGACGCTGAACAGCCATTCGTCGCCGTCGAACGGGGCCGCGCATGGCGTGGCCGCCTCCAGCGCCAGGCGCCCCGAGGGCGCCAGCGGAGGCAGTGCGATGGGCAGACCAGGCTGGGCGTCGGAGCTGAGCCGGCGCCGTCCCGGCGCCTGCGCACGCGGGCTCACGGGCGGGTCAGGAGGCCTTGCGCCGCCGTGTCCCCTCCGCCGCGGTCCGCCTTCGGGCGGCCTGGCGTTCTCGCGGCGCCTTGGCGCGTTCCCCGCTCTGCGCCGCCTCGACGGAAGCCTTCAGGGCAGCCATGAGGTCGGTCACCTTGGACGGGCGTTCCTGCGCAACGTGCTCGAGCGGCTTGTCGTTGACCTTGGCCTCGACGACGGCCATGAGCGCCTCGCGGTAGTCGTCCTTGTAGCGCTGCGCGTCGAACTTCGCGCTGAGGTTCTCGACGAGCATGACCGCCATGTCGAGCTCTCGCTTGTGGATCTCGGGGCGCGCTTCAGCTTCGGGGAGCGACAGCTCACCGGCGTCGCGGATCTCATCGGGCCAGTGCAGGGTGTTGAGCAGCAGTCCCTTCTCGTGCAGGGCAAGGCGGCACAGATGCTCGCGGTCGCGAAACGCGATCTTGCCGACGGCGACCTTGCCGGTCTTCTCGAGCGCGGCCTTGAGCAGGTAGTACGGCTTGACGCCGACCGCCTCCGGCTCGAGGTAGTACGCACTCTTGATGCAGACACCGGCCTCGATCTCGGAGTCATCGACGAACTCGAGGATCTCGCACGTGTGCGCGGTGGTCAGGGGCAAGGCGTCGAGGTCGGAGTCGTCGATGACCACGAACTCGTCCTTGGCCACCTCGTACCCGCGCACCGTGGCGTTCCAGGGGATCTCCTTGTCCTCAGTGACGCACCAGCGCTTGTTGCGGATGGGCGTGTGGTCGTCAGGGCAGAGCATCCGGAAGGACATGCTCTTCGACTCCGTCGCGAGGTACAGCCGCACCGGGATGGCGACCATGCCGAAGCTGATCGCGCCACGCCACATGGATCTGGGCATGAGCCGATTCTAGGGCCGCGGTCCACAACGTGAACGCGAACAGTCGCGGAGAAGTCCGCAGAGTGTCAGCGCAGGCGACTTCACGTCGCCGGAGCTGACAGCGCTGAGCTGGGGGGTGCCCGAGGGGGGAACGCAGTTCCCCCTTCGCTCTAGACCACGAGCAGAGCCTCGTACGCGGCCTTCAACTCCGGGTAGCGCAGGAAGATGATGTGTGCGTACTCCTGGGTGAGCGGCCCGGGCCGGCGGCGCAGGCGCATGCCAACCTCCCCTGGACGGTGGTTCGCCTTGCGCCAGTTGCATCTCTTGCAGGCGACCACGAGGTTGTCCCAGCGGTCGCCCGACCCGCCGCGGGACATGGGGATGATGTGATCGACGGTCAGCTCGGCGGCCGGGCCGTGGAAGCCACAGTACTGGCAGGTGTGGTCATCGCGCAGCAGCAGGTTGCGCCGGTTGGGACGGAGCAGGCGTCGTGGGACGTGGATGGTGCGCAGCAACCGGACCACGACCACCCCCTCGGGCAGCCGTCGTCCGCTCAGCGCCTCGGCCGCCTCGAGCTGGGAGCGCTCATCGAGGAACGCGACCCGTTCCTTGGTGAGCAGGATGATCAATCGGCGGTGGCTGATGACGTTGAGCGGCTGCATTGAGGCATTGAGCAGCAGCACGGCCATGGCCGGATTCTATGTGAGACGAGAACGAGCGCATCCCCTCAGTCGAGCGGCGGCAGGTCCTGGTCGCCGGCGAGCGCGCCTCCGAAGAGGTCGCCGGTCTGCGCCAGCCTCTGCGCGATGGTGCGCACGGTCCAGCGGTCGGGGCGGAGCAACGGATCGTCGAGCTCCTCCCACGCGATCGGTGCTGAGACCGGAGCGCGCGGCGCGGCACGCACCGTGTAGGGCGCGTTGAGCGTCTTGTTGATGATGTTCTGGGTGTAGTCGAGACGAACCCTGCCGGTGCGCTGCTTCACCGACCACTCCCAGCTGACCAGGTCAGGAACGGTGCGCCCCACCGCGCGCGACACTCCCTCCACCCAGCCGCGCACGGCTGAATAGTCCGGGCCACGCCGGATGGGCACGTAGATCTGCAATCCGGTCTGCCCGGTGGTCTTGAGAACGCTGTGCAGCGCGTAGTGCTCGAGCGCCACGGCAATGAGTCGCGCGATCACCAGGACGTTCTCGAATGTCGCGCCCTCGGCCGGATCGAGGTCGAAGACTGCCCAGTCGGGCTGCTGCGGTGCGTCGATTCGCGAGTGCCACGGATGCAGGTCGATGGAGGCGGCGTTGGCAACCCACACCAGGGTGGCGAGCTTGTTGACCACGATGTATTCCTTGGTCTTCTCCCCATGGTACGTCCACGACTCGATCCACTCGGGTGCGTGCGATGGCTTGTCCTTGCGCCAGAAATGGTTGCCCTTGATGCCGTCGGGGAAGATCTGCATCGACAGCGGACGATCGCGCAGGTACGGCAGCAGGACGGGGCCGACGCTGAGGTAGTGTGCGATGAGGTCCCGCTTGGTGAGCCCGTCGTCGGGCCACATCAGCTTGTCCAGGTGTGTCAGGCGGACCGCCAGTCCCTCGACGTCGAGGGTGTCAGAGTCGCGCAGCGTGGCGAGCCGCCCGAGCAGCTCGGCGCTGTGCGCGTCGTCGGCCGCGGAGGATCGTCCGCGCCGCCGTGCAGCGCGGGCAGACGGTTGGGGCGCGCCCGCGGTGCCTCCGTGCCCCGTGCTCCCGGTCGCCGCGGGCAGGTCCGCCACGGTGAGGACCGCATCCACCCGCGCGGGCTCCTCGCGCACGCAGTCGTGCGGGGCCACGTCCTCGCGCAGCCCGAGGTAGGCGGGATGACGGAGGATGCCCTGCTTCGTCCACCCGGCGTGGCGGACCTCGCAGACGAGCTCGGGACTCACCCAGGTGGCAGGCTCGGACGTGCGCGGCGTGGTGTGCAAGGCGCTCCGCTCGGAGACGAGCTCGCCGAGACGAGCGCGCAGCTTGCGGAGCGTCGCCTCATCGAAGCCGGTGCCCACCTGGCCGCAATGAAGAAGGTCGTCGCCGTCGTAGACGGCGAGGATGAGCGCGCCGAGCTGGGCGCTGCGGCGCCCCCTGCCGCCAGTCCACCCCACGATGACGCACGGCTGCGTCTGCCAGGACTTCACCTTCACCCAGTCGGGACTGCGTCGCCCGGGCTGGTATGGCGAATCGGCGCGCTTGCCGATCATCCCCTCGATGCCCTGGGAGCGTACGGCGGCGAAGAAGCTCTCGCCGTCGCGCTCCACGTGATCCGCGTAGAGGATGCCGTCGACGGGCGCGAGCACGTCCTTCAGTGTCTTCTTGCGGATGCGCAGTGCAGTGCTGAGAAGGTCGCGGCCGTCGAGCCGCAGGATGTCGAACACAACGTAGGTCGCGGGATGTTCGCGCATGATGCGGCGCACGTCGCTGTCGCGACTGACGTTGATTCGCGACTGCAGGCGCTCGAACGACGGCCGGCCGTCGGCATCGATGACGACGATCTCGCCGTCGACGACAGCCCTGTGCCCGCGCAGTGCGCGGCCCAGAGCGCCGAGCTCGGGATACCGCGAGGTCTCGTCCCGCCCGCTGCGCCCGATGACCCGCACAGTGCCCTCGCCGACCTCGGCGAGGGCGCGCACCCCGTCCCACTTCAGCTCGAACAGCCATCCCTCGCGCGTGAACGGTCGGTCGACGCTCGTGGCCATCATGGGGGCGGGCAGCGGGGCTGCGGCTTCGCCGCGCGACGGCGCGTCAACCCGCGGTGAACGCGCTCGGGCCGGTGTCGACGGAACCTTGGCATGCGCGGCGCGCGCGGCCCGGGCTGCCTCGCGTGGATCACCACCGCCGTCCCTGGCGATCTCGGCGAGGTTGCGTCCGGTCTTCACGGACACCTCGTGCTCGAGCGCCTCGTACTTGTCCACCACGAACTCGTCCCGTTTCTTGATGAGCAGCCAGTTCTTGTCGTCCTCGGGGCTGCCGCCGTAACGACGTCCACGCTCGCCGATGTGGATGAGCGCAAACTCGCCGGCGATCTTGCTGCCCGAGAGGCGGAACTTGATGTCGCCGCGGGCGCGGCTCGCCTCGAAGTCCTCTGCCGATTCGCGCGTCCATTCGTACGTCCCGATATCCCAGAGCAGCACCGTGCCGGCGCCGTACCCGGACGGGATGACGCCCTCGAAATTGCCGTAGTCGATGGGATGGTCCTCGGTCTGCACGGCGAGGCG
>CATPAP010000242.1 GCA_955651875.1 Candidatus Dormiibacterota bacterium | reverse complement strand
GCCTCTGTGGGCGCGTACGAGTCTGGCCATGTTGACGCGGCATGGGCACCCTCGCTGCAGGAGGCAACCGCCAACTATGACCGGCTGCTTGCTGGCGACACCGCCGGGCCCCTGCTGCACTCGCTGTCCTTACTTCGCATCGTGACGCGTTCGTCGCAAACCGACTGATAGACCTTGGGGCCCCCGTGAGAGCATCCGTATCGTGCGACGAATGCATCACCGTGGCGCCGCCAGTGCCGTCTTGGCAGGAATCCTCTGCGGGTTTGCCCCGGCTTCCGTCCCCCCAGCCGCGGCGCTAGCGGTCAGGCACCTCACGCCGCCGGCGGTCAACCAGGCCCTTCCCTCTCACACGGATTCGATGGCCCAAACGCCCAGACCTGCGGCGGGGGTCACGGCCGGGAATACCACCGCGGACCCCACCTACGCCGCGATCACCCCGGCCGACGTCGTCGTCACAGTAGATCCAGCGACCGGTGTCGGGGTCGCGGCACTCACCACCGGCGTGACGCATACCCAGCACAGCTTGGATCCCTGGGAGGCAGCGCCTGCGGTGGCCGCCGGGCGCCGGGCGCTCAGCACTCTGGGTGGGATGCAAGACCAGGCAATCATGGGGTGGGGAACTCTCAACCCCGAGCCCTCACCCGGACAGTTCGACTTCTCCAGCCTTGATCGGCGCGTCCAGTTGATCCATGCCACGGGTGGCACGCCGGTGCTGACGTTGTGCTGCGCGCCCGACTGGATGAAGGGCGGCGCTGCCGGGACAACCGATTGGTCGCGGCTCGAGGTGGCTCCGACGCCCGAGCATGTTCGAGACTTCGCCGAGCTCGCACGTCAGGTCGCCCTCCGATATCCGGACGTCCGGCACTACCTCGTGTGGAATGAGCTCAAGGGGTTCTGGAATGCAACCCTCAACCGGTGGGACTATGAGGGCTACACAGCTCTGTACAACGCGGTGTTCGCGGCGCTCAAGGGCGTCGACTCACGCATCCAGTTGGGCGGCCCATATGTGCCGTTGCTGTCAAGCGCCACAACGGCGGGGATGACCAAGCCGTCAAGCCTTCGCGGTGGCTGGGGTGTGCTCGACCAGCGCGGTTTGGACGTGCTTACGTATTGGCGCGCTCATGCCATTGGCGCCGACTTCGTTGTGGTCGACGGCAGCACGGCAGCGCTAAAAGGCGCGTATGTGCCAGATGAGTACGGTGCTGCCAGCAAGATGGCCGACTTGACTACCTGGGTCAGGACTCACATCGGGCTTCCCGTGTGGTGGGCGGAGTGGTATGCCGCGCCCGCTTCAAACACAGCGGGTTGGAGCGATCAGCGCAGCGCCTCCACGCTTGTCCACGGATTGCTGCAACTTGTCCGAGGGGGCGCCGCGGCCGCGATCACCTGGCAACCCGAGGGCGGCTCCGCGGGGTGTGGTTCCTGCGTGTGGACGACCGCTGCCACAGCGACCGGAGGCCAGCTCAGTCCCTGGGGCTTGGCACTGCGCACGATCAGCCACGCGCTGCCGCCCGGCACAGTCATGGTCGCGGCGCACGCGTCGAATAACGATGTAGACGCGCTTGCCACCCGCCAATCGATCATCCTTGTCAACTGCACTCCTCGGACGCTGCTTGTGGCAGTAGGCACAATCCGCGTGACCTTGGAGCCCTACGGGGTGGACGACGTCGCCCTCCGTTGATCAGGCGAGATCCAGCACCTGTCGTGCAGCAAGCAGGGTCGGTCGCAACCGGCTGGAGTCGATGTCCTGTACCCGTACGCCGGCGCGGATGGCCAGTACGGCAGCGGCACCTGCAGACTGGCCCAAGATCATGAAGACGGGTTCCGTCCGAAGTGAGGACCAGGCGACATGCGTGGCCGACAGGCAAACCGGGACCAACAGATTGCCGCATTCAGACCGCCGGGGCAGAATGGCGCCATAGGGGATCGAGTAGCGCGCCGGGACGGGCGTCGACAGCACTCCCTCGTTGGCGACACAGCCGCGCACTACCACCCTGCTGCAAACGTGGCTGTCGACGAGGTACGAGCCACATCCGACCGACGTGGGCTGTGCCAGGGGGTGCAGCACATCCCGTTCGGTCAAGACCACATCCGACACCATGCGTCGTGCCTCGCGGATGTACAACTGAGAAGGCCATCCGCCGGTGGTTTGGAACTCACCAGGTGCCAGGCTGAGGCTCTGCGTGCTGTGGCGTATGTGTGCCGGTACCCGACTGTCATTCGCGAGGAACCAAATCAATCCACGCTGATACTGAACGTGTTGTTGGAAGATCTGCTCTCGTTCCGGGAAGCTAGCCTCAGCCCAGGCTGCCCCGACACCGACGAGATCTATCGAGACCGGCCCCCCGTTGTTTAGGTCAAACTTTTGTCGCGGAAGGGGAACCTGGAAGACAAGCGGACTCTTTCCCGTACCTTGGATGTCGCGTAGCATGAGCTCGTACGGCGCGGTGTCCAGGTTCGTCGGATGAGGGAACGGCACTCCTTTTGTCGATCGAACGACGGTCAGGCGGAAGCAGTAGGCCTGCACCGCAGTACTAGGGGCGCCCGGAGTGCCGGCCCCACTCGCGAAGACGGTGGGCCATAGGGTGTTAGGGTCGGGCCCGGGCGCGATGCAGCTCTCGAAGGCCGTGTGCCGGGAGTTGAGTTGGACCCCGTTCATCGACTCCCTGTAGGTCGAGTTGGCCTCGCGTCCGACTGTGCTGGTCACGCCGGCGAAGGCCATAACGTCCCCTTCATACGAGGCGTCGATGAAGCATCCACCGGTGAAGGTGCGGCCAGAGTCCATGTGCAGTGCCTTCAGTTGCAGGCCATCGCCACTGCGCACCGCTCCGACAGGATGCTCCTCCAGGTACAACGGAACTCCTGCCCGCTCAATGAAGCTCTGCAAGACCTCGGACGCGACGTGGGGCTCGAACTGATAGCCGGCAGACTTTCCATAACGCACGCCAACCTCGGAATAGAACTCGCTTGCGAATCCGCCGATCGCCGAAGAGCTGCCCACGTCCGTCGCGGAGAGCCCTCCCGTGGTCATCCCGCCAACGTGCGGCGAGGGCTCGACGACGACGGCGGTCATGCCCATGCGTCGAACCTGGATCGCCGCCGCCAGCCCGGCGACAGTAGCACCGTAGATGACGACATCGGCGGTGATCGTGTGATTGGACACGCTCTGGCGCGGACGAAAATAGTAGGGCTCTCCCGAGCTTGGGGCAAGAGTTTGGTTGGTCGATTGCAGCGTGCCGCTGCATCCCGCGAAGAGGCTGGACCCGACTATGCCGATTGCCGCAGTCCCGGCCAAGCCAAGGAACTCACGCCGACTACGGCCCGCCATCCAACTCTGCAGCAGTGGATCGTACTCAGACGGCAAGAGACCCACGGATAAGTTCCGCCTCCCTGGTGAGCTCGCCCTGCAGGCCGTGCACAGCGCTGGCGATCTCTTGCTGGTGCTGCTGACGCTCGGCCGCCAGTTCACGCACCATCTCGGACAGTTTCCCTCCGTCCAAGCGGTCCGTTCGTACCGACCAGTCCTCACGGCCGACCGAGAGCATGAAGTCGAGGCACTTCGGCTGGTATTCGAGCATCACGGCTGGAACGCCGGCCGCGGTCGCCAGCACTACCGCGTGCAGGCGCTGGCCGACGACTACCGAACACGCTGCTGCCTCGGCAACAAAAGCGACGGGGTCGGTGACGACACGCACATCGGACAGACGCAAACCACTGAGGTACACGCAACGCTGCGTGGACGCCAGGTCACCCGGATTCGCCACCAAGAAGCGCACTGCGAAACCTCGGTGGGTCAAGTCTGCCGCCAAGTCGGCTGCAGCGCGGACGACGCCCTCTTGGTTGTGCCCCCAGAGATCGTCGCCATGTCCGAGGTTGATACCGACAACTCCGTCGGACCGTGCATAACGCGCTGCCGTGGGGGCTCCCAGCAGTAGCGCAGGGTCTCCAACGACGCTCGCGGTCACTCCAATACCGGCAAGAAGGTCGGCCGAACGCGGGCCGCGGACCGTCACGGTCGCGAACCTGCTGAGGATGGACTTCCACTTGGCAAGCTCGTTGTTTCCCGAGAAGGAGTGGCGACCACGGAAGGCCGGATCCTCGACGCCCGCCCCGAGCATGTGCGCCGGGCGTCGCCGAGCAGTCGCTAGCCCGATGCGCAGTGGGTACCGCCAGTTGGTTCGGCCGATGACAGTTCCACCCCCGAGCAGGACGTGTGCATCGCGCACGGGTCGGCGACCGGCTGAGCGCACCAGGAAGCGAGAGGTCTCCCGAATCGACAGCGGGAGTTGAATGAATGTGGCATCTGGAATGGCGGCGCGCATCGCCAACTCGATCGCGTCGTCGCCGAGGTTTCCTCGCCCGGACCAGCCGAGGTACGCGACGGTGGGGCGTGACAACCGTCGGGTTCTCTCGCGTGGTGGCACTAACGGATCACCACGAAGCGAAAGATCACGAGCGCCACGAAGACGAGCGCTGCGCCAATCGATAGCAGGTCCAACACGCGGCGGACGACCCTGCCCCGACCGCCCTGTGCGAGACCCTCCGCAGCCATGAGCATCGCGACGAGCGTCACCGTGACGATGAGGGTGGCCAGGAACGTCGCCCTGCCCAGTGCTGAGGAGGTGGAAGCAGCGGTCAACGCCAGGTCGTGGCTCACTCAAACTTCCCTTGACGCGGACTGATCAAGACCTGCAAGACAAGGCAGGGCGCGGCGACGAGGACGAGGACAATCAGTCCCGCCGTAGGGTTCCAAACGCCGCACCAGACCATGACTTGAGCGCACAGCGTGCTCAGTGCGAGACTGACGCCAAGCCCCAGAGCGAGCGCGGCGCTGGGCGGCCGCAGATCGAGGAATCCAACCAGCGCGTTACCCGGAACTAAGCAGAAGAAAGCGACCATCACAGCCGGTCGTACTGGACTCGAAGAGTTCGACAGCGTGAGAAAGGCCGCCGCAGCGGTGAGTATCAATAGCGCAGCTGCGCCGCCGCGGCGCGACGTGTGTTGGGTCACGGGAGCACCCTCAAGGCACCGTATAGCGCATATACCCGGGCATCCCCTTCGCGAAAGACAACTTGGACCCGCCCATTACTTTCGAGCTTTGCGTCGAGGGCGTCGAGCCATCCGGGTGCGAGGCCATAGAGCTCCTCGCCGAAAACTTCCTCGGCCTTTGTTGAGATGAAGAACGCGGCACCCTTGCTGCCCTCGAGCAGGCGAATGACGCTGTCCGGGTTCGACAGGATCGCGTCGTCGGCGGGGTTGTAGTGGTATGTGTCAATGTCCCGGTACCTCCACGGAAGGTTGCGGGAAGCGGCGACGATGGTAGATCCGAGGGGGGCGTGGCCGTAGATCCAGGCGACCGCGTCAGCCTCCGATGGAGCCACTTGCTCGAACTGGTCGTTGCCGTACCGCGCTGTGATGAATCCGACGGCCAGAATGGAGCTAATCAGCGACAGCGCGATGGCGCCCATTACTGACCGCCGTGTTGCCACAAAGAAGGCATGCGCTGCGAGGATGCTGAGAAAAGGAAGGGTAAACAGGTAGGAACGCAGTACCGCCTCGCCCCCATAGCTCTGCAGCACAAAAAGCGGGAATGGAGCTACGGCCATGAAAGCCCACGACAACCGGTTATGGCCCGCACGCCAGGCACGCAGCAGCCCGACGGCGCCAAGCGCAGCCATGACGAGCACCAGCCCGATCCGCGCGTCGAGGACCAATCGGTGCACGTCGCTACCCTTAATCCGCCCGCCGAGGTTGGCGCTGAGATTTTGGTTGACATGACCGATGCTCCCCAGTAGAGCGTCGAGATGTCCCACCCAATACTCCTGTGCTCCGAGGCTGAGGTAGCCAAGAAACATCGCGACGCACATGACTGGCAAGCGCAAGGACCCAGCCCGCCCAGTGAGCCACATCGCGCCGAAGAGTGCAGCGAGGATCACGGGACTGACCTGGTGACTGATGGTGATCACCGCTGTGATCACAACGATGGCCACGATGACGAGCACACGTCGCCAAGGCGAGACCTGGCTGGGCAGTCCACCGACCTCTTGCACTGCGAACTCCTCATCACCTCCCACCCGGCGACGAAACCGTGTGAGTAACCCGCGCCCTCGAAGGCTCGAGCCGACTAGCACCCGGGCCCGCGGTGACCAGTGGAGGACCGCGGCAACCACTACCAACACAAAGAAGAAGTTGAGGGCTTGGGGTGAGAGGTAATCCTGCCCAATCCAGTTGGCGACATAGAACAACCAGACCGCCGCCCATCGCACGCGCCCGCCCCGCACCGCCGCTCGCGTGATCGCCAGTACGGGGGCAAGGTAGAGGAGCTCAAAGAACAGCGGCGCCCAGCGGATGAGGGCGACGGCGTTCTGGAGTCCCGCAGTGCGCATGATCATTGCACCGAGCGAGAACGAGCCAGGCCAGCTGAAACGGGCGTCGAGCCGTGGGAGCAGGCTGCCGTGCTGCGCGATGTACTGGATGAAGCCGGCGTGGAGATACGCCGAGAAGTACGATGGCTCAGTCTCGACGATGGCAGCCAGCGTGTTGAGCACGACGATCAGAGCCACGACCTGAAATGCGCAGAGCCGGGCGGATGGCTTTGCCAGAGCCAGACCCCAGCCGAACGCGACGCACAACAGGACGAGGGAGAGAATGAACAGCGGCCCAACCACCTCGATGAGGCCGAGGCCGCCGACATGGGTCGCGTCGAGGTGGGGTAGCGCGATCGCCCAAACGGCCAACGCGACGAGGGTCAGAGTCGCCGGGCCCGCCGGTAGCCAAACTCGGTGCAGGACCCGCCTAGAAACCACGTCGTAGCTTGGTGACCAACTGAACCCCAGTTAGCGCGACTGCAACGGTCCCCTGCGTGACAGCGTAGGCGATGCCGACACCAGCGTTCCCTACGGTGGGCACCAGTGTGAACGACAAGCCAAGTACGCCGAGGCACAAGGTCATCTGCGTGAACAGTACGGCGCGGATGCGGCGTTGCACCCTAGCCACTGTGATGTGCAGCACCACGGCGGCCCGGAAGACCATTCCGAGACAGACGAGGCGTAGCAGGACGGTACCTTGGGCGGCATAGCCGTGCCCCAGCACGGCCAGTATCTGGGGTGCAAACAGGGCAGTCGCCGCGAGAATCGGAATGACGGAGGCGCAGGCGAGGCGCGCCACGCTTCCTGTGAGTGAGCGAATACGGAGCTCATCGCTGGCGCCCTCGACCAACAGAGACGTTCCGAGGTTGGCCAAGACGAGCTCGAAAGCGCTTGCCACCACCCAAGCGGCGTAGAAGAAAGCCGCTTGCTCAAGCCCCAGTCGCGCTGCCACGAGCAGCGGCAGGACCGTTACCGAAGCCAGCTGAAAGAGGGAGCCGAGGTAGTCTGCAGCCAGATACCTGACGATAAGCGGAAGGTGTGGCGGTGGCGCGGCGACGACCCTTGCTCGGTGGCGGGGGATGAGGCGCCGGAAGATCAGAAGGTTGACAGGTACGAG
>CATPAP010000241.1 GCA_955651875.1 Candidatus Dormiibacterota bacterium | reverse complement strand
GCGAGGATCGAGGCCAGCGCGATCGCGCGCTTGGGGTCGCCGTCGGCGGCCATCAGCGGCAGGATCGTCGCAGCGATCATCGGCCCCAGCGAGGAATCCGGGCCCAGCACCAGGATCCGGGACGGGCCGAACACCGCATAGCCGAGCAGGCACAAGATAGACGTATACAGGCCGGTGATCGGCGGCAGGCCCGCCAGCTCTGCATACGCCATGCCCTGCGGGACCAGCAGCGTGGTGAGCACGATCCCGGCGACGACGTCCTTGGCCAGCCACTGACTCCGGTACGACCTGGCCGCCTGCAGGCCAGGCAGCCAGCTGAACATCATGCCCGGGCCGCGAACGGTCACTGCAGGGCGAGCAGGTGGAACTGCCACGGCCCCAGGTCGACGAACAGCCCGGGGCGGGCCAGCTCGCCGCCGTCCCGCGCGAACACGCCCGGCCCGAGGATCTCGGTGAGCCGCCAGCTGCGGCCGGGCAGGTCCGGCCAGTCCAGCGGAATGCGCGCCTGGGCCGGCCGGCCGGACAGGTTGACCACTACCAGGTGCCGGTCACCGCCACCGTCCCCGGCCCAGGACCAGGCGGCCAGGCTGGCGCAGGACTGGTTGTCAGGCCAGCCGCCGGCCTCCAGCAGCCGCCAGGCGCCAGCACGCACCTGGTGGCTGTCGACCGCGGCCAGCAGGCGGCGGTACCAGCCGCCCAGTTCAACGTCCGGCGCCTCCTCGGGGCGGCGGGACAGGAACACCGGTGGCCGCACCCGGCGGCCCTCGAACTGTCCTTCGTGCCACAAGGTCGCGCCGGGCAGCGTCGCGACGGCCACCGCCGCGGCCCGCTCAGCATCCCGGGGCAGGCAGCTGGCGATGCGGGGCTCGTCATGATTCTCCAGGAAGCGCACCAGCCGGGACTGGTAGCTCAGGTCCGCGCGCAGGTGGTCGCGGACGGTGGAGGCGTCCTGGCCAAGGATCCGGTCATAGAGCCGCTTGTCGTAGCAGAAGTTGAAACCCTGCTGCTGGAGCACCCATTCCATGTCCCAGTAGGCCTCGGCGATCATCACCGTCTCCGGGTGCCGGGCCCGCAGCTCGGCTAGCACGGTAGGCCAGAACTCCCCATCCGGCGCGGGGCCGGTCCGGCCGCCCCAGGTCCTGGCGAAGACCTGGTTGGTCATCAGCATCGCCATGTCGCACCGGATGCCGTCGCACTGCCCGGCGATGTCGGTCAGCACGTCCGCCGTCGCGGCGCGCAGGGCCGGGGAGAACGCGTCCAGCTGCACCACGTCCGGCCAGGGCGGAAAGTACGGGTCGCGGCCATGGGCGAGCACCTGCCCGGCCGCGGCCATCCAGCCCCCCGGGTCGGCCTTGATGTCGTCCGCGTCGCCGCGGACGAACAGCTCCGGGCGGCTGGTCACCCACGGGTGATCCGGCGCGACGTGGTTGGGCACGTAGTCCAGGATCAGCCGCGCGCCGCGCGCCGCCAGGGCGGCCCGCGCCACGGCCAGCCCGTCGGGGCCGCCGAAGCCCGCATCGACGACGTACCGGCGCACGCAGTACGGCGACCCGATCACATCGGTGCGCCGCACGTCCGGCAGCGCGTCCGCGAACGAGGCCTGGAGCTCGGCATTGGCGTTCGCCAGCGCCAGCCCGGCCGGGCTGCGTCCCCACACCCCCATCAGCCAGACCGCGTCCACCCCGGCCGGGACGGCCGCATCCCAATCCGCGGCTCCAACACCCGCCAAGGTGACCGGCCGCCCGGACGCCCGGGACAGCTCGTCCAGCCACACCGCGGTGTTGATCTCGTAGATCACCGGCTGGTCCGGCCACCCAGTCATCGCGCCGTGTCCGGTCGCAGCTGCCCCACGTTGGCCATGGTGTTCCGCCCTTCGCTGCCGGATCGATGGCGTCCGTCATGGCATCGCTGCCCCGGATCACTCACCGGCTGTCAGCCTCCTCTGCTGAAGCCCGCGGCTCATCACCCTGGCCGGGTGAACTACGCCGGCAGCCATAGCGCCGCCCGGCTGTGATCATTACGTCACATGGACTGGCCGGGAATCACCCTGGATGGGATGACGACACTTCGCGACGGCCCGAACAGGATGGTGACGTGCGGCCCTGAGGCTGCGAATAGCCCTCCGGTGAAGGTCTAGGGAGGAGGCGTCCATGGCGCGGGAGATACCGGGACCATCAGCCGGTCCGTCACCGGGTGAGCATCCAGATGCGCCCGGCCAGGGTGCTGCCGATCCGGCCGGAGCCGGACAGCCGCCCGCGACCGCCGAAATCCCCCTGACCGTGGCCACGGCTGATGGCCCTGAGCCGTCGCCAAAGCCAGGGAAGCCCCGGAAGCTGCTTTATGTCACACTCCCCGGCTGCTGGGGCGCGCTCATCGCCGGGTGCCTGTCCTTCACGCCGTCGCTGCTCCCGCGCGGCGGCATCGTCCAGGGCCTGATCTGGGGCATCACCGCGGCCATCGGCTACGGGCTGGGAGTGCTCGCCGCGTGGATCTGGCGTGCCTTCGCCGGCCGGGACCCCCGGCACCCGCAGCGCTGGGCCTGGCGTGTCTTCTTCATCAGCGCGGCCGTCCTGGTCGTAGTGTCCTTCGGGCTCGGGCAGTACTGGCAGTACGAGATCCGCAAGCTGATGGGGGTGACGGATTACAGCATCCCGCTGGTGATTGCCTCGCCCTTCGTCGCCGCGCTCACGTTCTGCCTCGTCCTGCTGATCGGGCGCGGCCTTCGCGGCTTGTACCGCTGGGCCGCGCAACTGCTCAGCCGCTGGATTGGGCGGCGCGCGGCGTACGCGGT
>CATPAP010000240.1 GCA_955651875.1 Candidatus Dormiibacterota bacterium | reverse complement strand
TTCCTCGAGCCCGCGCCGGACGTGCTCCTCTGCGTCTGCCTCGTCCCTGAGCGGGGGATCGGGGAGCGGGATTCCCGGCGTGGCCGCGCGCGCAGAGGTGGCATCGATGAGCAGCGGGAGGATGGGGTGGTGGTACGGCGTCGTCATAGGCTCGACACGCCCCGACGTCACGGCATCGCGGTACGCCGGGATCACTGCGCGCAGGAGAGCCAGCTGACGCTCGTCGACGAGGCGCTTGTCGGCCTCGTCGAAGTTGCCCCCGCGCCGCGCCAGGGCGTTGAGCCCTGGGTCGGCGCGGATGTCGTCCGGGTCGATCCAGGCCAGCAGCGTCCACAACTGGAGGTCACGGATGTCAGCGACGCTCACCGAAGACGTGTCGCCTTTGGGCAGCCCGTTGAGCAGCGCGACATAGGGGGCGAGCAGAGCGACGCGGCGTCCGTAGTCGTTGTGCTTGGCCTCGGCGACGAGGAAGTCGCGCTCCGCCGGGGTCAGCTCGTCAGCGCTGCGCAGGCAGAGGTCACGGTCGGCGTCGGCGGTGTCGCCGCTCGCGTAGATCTCCAGCTGCGCCAGCAGAGACGGCACCATGTTCACGGTGACCTTCATCTCCGGGTGGCGCTCGAGGATGCGCAGCATGTGCAGGTAGTCCTTCGATGCGCGCCGGCGCACCCACGGGAGCACGAAGTGACCGGCGACGTCGTCGCGATACCAGGGCTGGTGCATGTGCCACACCACCGCCACTGCCAGTGGGGCGCCGGGCATCAGCCGGCCGCCGCAGGGACGGCTCGATCCTCCAGCCAACCCGCCACCGTGGCGGCGTCGCCGCCCGCCGCGAGCTCGCGGATCATCCCCGCCACGACTCCCTGTGGGGCGAGCAGGCTGAGGCCTTCGAGCGCGAGGGCGCAGTGCAGCGTGAGCAGCGCCGTCTGCAGCGGCGCCGTCGCGAAGACGTGGCGCTGAAGGAGAGCAGCGGCAAGGGTCGCCGCGCGCACGAACGGAGTGCCGCCCGCAGCGGCGGCGACAGCAGCAGCGAGAATCCCTTCGTCCACCGCAGCGAGCTCTCCGCCCGCAAACCGCCGCGACGCGACCCCATTGATGAAACGGAGATCGGCTGCACCCGTGAGATCGCTCATTGGGACAGCTCGAACAGCGCGTCCTCGAACCTGATCAGGCCGCCGACGAGCGCCTCGTCGAGGCCCGGGCTGATCTCCGACCGCGCCTCGCGCAGCTCGTCAACGGTCAGGTCGAGCTCATTCGCGATCGAGGCCAATCGGCGTTCGTCCACCGGCGCAGCTTATCCGCTGGCGGGCGTCGCCGCGCCGTGACACCCCTCACAGGGCGAGGATGACGACATGGTGGGGCAGCTTCGAGGTGCTGTCGGTGAAGCCGTCCCCGACCACCTCGAACCCCAGGCGCTCATAGAAGGCGAGGGCACTGTCGCGACCGTTGGCCCAGAGAAGACGGTCACCACGGGCGCGTGCACGGGCGATCACCTCGCGCATCAGCGCAGCTCCCACGCCTCGCCCCTGCTCCGACGGATCCACCGCCATGAAGCGGAAGCGTTGCGCGGGCACAGCACGGTGCTCAGGGACGTCCTCTGCAAAGCCGCTGACCACGCCGACAAGCCGATCGCCCAAAAACGCGCCGAGGTGCCAGGTGCCATGAAGCTCGTCGCGCGACGTCGTCGCAGGCGTGCCGGGTACATGGTTGCGCAGCACGCGGGTGCGCAGATCGATAGTGGCCTCGAGCGCGACGTCGCGCACCTCGAGGCGGGGCGGTACCTCGCTCACCTCAAACGGACACCTGCTGACGTGCGGCGACGTACCGCATCCTCTCCAGCAGGCCGTCGATGATCGCGGGCCACACGAATTCGGCGGCGTCACGGCGCGCCGCCTTGCGCAACCGCTGCCCGAGCTCGGGCCGCTCGACCAAGCCGCTCAGCGCGCTGGCGAGCTCGGTTCCCTCGGCCGTCTCCACAACGATGGCGTTGCCATACGGGCGCGCGTACTCCTCGCCGGTGGCTCCCACGACCGCCACGCCGCCGGCTGCCATCGCCTCGAGTCCGACCAAGCCGAAGGGCTCGTGCCCGGAGTTGGCGAGCACGGCCGTCGCCGCAGCAGAGATCTCGGGGAGCACCGATTCGGGCAGGAACCGCCGCAGGTTCACCACGGCGGTGGCCCCCGTTTCGGCGAGCGAGCGGGCCACGTCGGCGTGGCCCTCGATCGGCTCGTTCCAGTCGGCGACGTCAAGCCCGAGGTGCCGAGCATGACCGAGCACGCCGTTGCCGAAGTGCTCAATTCCGCCGCGCATCAGGAGCCGCGCGGGCATGCCGTGGCCGCGGAGGATGGCGATGGCGTCAAGGCTCTGGTGCCACCGCTTGTCGGGGCTGAAGCGGCCGATCTTGAACGCCAGGCAGGGAGAGTGCGCGGCCGCCGCGATCGCGCGGACGGCGCGCATGTCCACCGGTTGTAGAGCCTCGGTGGGGATACCGTTGGGGATCACCAACGGGTTGACGCGGTGCGGCCACATCAGGTGCTTCATGTAGCGGCTCACCGTCGTCACCGTCGCGGCGCGTTCAAGCGAGCGCCAGTCCATGTTGTCGAAGCCGAAATGGTTGTTGGCGTTCCAGAGAATCACGCAGCGGTCGCGCATGCCGAGAACGCGCAGCCGGCGGTCGAGAAGCTCGACAAAATCAGCGGTCTGCCACTCTTCGCACATGATCGCGAGCACCCGCCCCTCGGTCGCCGCCGGCCGCACCGAGCCCTCCAGCAGCAGGGGCGGCAGCTCCTCCCACATCGCCTCGATCTTCGCCTGCTCGCCGTCGTACACGCCGGCGGGGTGCTGACGGCTCTGCGCCTGGCAGATGCGAACCAGCCGCAAGCCGTCGACAACCTCTTCGCGCGGCCTGTCCGGGTCGCCGACAAAGTACAGGCTGGTCCTGAATCCCGCGGCCGCGAAGGCGCGGCACATCTCCTTGGCTCGCACCCCGAGCCCGCCAGCCTGGCTGTAGCGGTCGGGACCCTCGAAAGACACCATCGCGATCTCGAACGTCTCAGGCGTGAACATCGGCCAAGTGTGCCAACTGAGTGGCCCCAGGCGACAGCGCCCGCGAGGCGCACCGCAGGGGGCGGGTGTATCGCGTCGACGTCACGTCGACGTCATCAGGGGAGGTCTGCCCGTCCCATGAAAAAGCAGAGTGCCGGCTGGCGGGAGCCGGACACTCCGCCGCATCCGACTCTGCACGGAGGGTCTCGACGAACGGCTCGACCAACCGGCGACGGGATGGTCACGATCGTCGTCAAAGACCCAGGAGCCGGGCCGCGTTGCCCCCGGTGATGAGGCCGCGTTCCATGCCTCCCACGCCGGCGGCGTCGAGGGCGCTGAGGTAACGTGGCACGTCGAGCAGTGGGTGGTCGCTGCCGAGCAGGATCCGCTCGGCGCCCACACCGGTGATGAGCGCACGGTAGACTGTCGGCTCGTACACGAAGGGCTGCGCCGCAGTGTCGAAGTGAAGACGCTCGCAGGCGCGGCGCACCTCGGGGATATGGGAGTACAACGGCAACCCACCGCCGAGGTGCGCACAGATCAGGGGGAGCTCGGGGTGGCGGTCGCTGAAGGCGACGACTCGGTCGGGTGTCACGGACCCCTTGCCGGGATACTGGCGGCCAACCGGCTCGCTGCAGTGCAGGGTCCACGGCATTCCGGCTGCGACGGACTCACCGACGGCACGCGTGGCGCTGTCGTCGAGCAGCCCCCACCCCTGCGCGTCGGCATTCATCTCTCCGATGCCTGTCAGGCCGAGCGACGCGCACCGCGTGACCTCGCGAGCGGCGTCGGGGTGCGCAGGTTGGACGACACCGAAGCCCACCAGGCGTCCCGGGAATCGCCTGACCGCCGCCGCCAGGTAATCGTTCCCCTCGGCGCAGAGCGAGGGCTCGGCGAAGGGCCAGGTGAAGCACACCGCCCTGTCGACGCCCTCCTCGTCCATGGTGGCGATGAGGGACTCCGCCGATGCCACACGCTCACCACGCGAGTGACAGGCCGCGAACCAGGGGTCCGCGGCGGTCACAAGGTCGGGGTTGTCGCGCAGGCGGTCGGGGAGAATGTGGACGTGGGCGTCGATGATCATCCGATCCATCCTCCCTCGGCGAACACAGCAACCGTCAGCAGCTTGGCAGCGAACCAGGGCAGGAAAGCGCGCACCAGGTCGCGCTGGCTCGTCGTGGCGCCGCCCGCGAGGTCGATCACGGAGCCCGCACGTCGTAGACCGTGATGTGGTCGCTGCGCGCCACCACAGGAAAGCCCTGCGAGGCCCACCATCTGAGGTCGACCCGGCTGTCGAAAACGCCCGCCGCCCGGACCCGGTCGTCGATTTCTGCGTAACCGACGTTGTAGGTTCGGAGCAGCCCGAACACGGGGCAGGCGGACCGAGGCTGGCTGTGACAGCCGTCGAGCATGGTCCGCACATCCGCCGGGCGGTTTCCGAAGTCAGTGCCGTAACTCCACAACCAGCCGTAATAACCCATCACCGCTGTCCGTCCCGCCAGCATTAGTAGAGGGTCATTTGGCCTTCCGTCTGTGAGAAACACGGCGTTGGACGGCGTCGACGCCGCCACGATCGCGGCCAGGCGCACATCCTGAGTGGTGGCGCTCGTGTAGGGGCCGCCGTTGGCGTCCTCTGGTGGCGTCCAAGGCAGCAATCTGAGCAGGACGAGGACGCCGCTGAGCAGGACTGTAGTCGCCATCGCGAGCGCAGCCGCACCCCGCCACCACCGTCGCCACCACCGGGTCACGAGGGTGGCAATGAGCAGCGCAGCCCCGAGGTACCAGTACGCGAGCAGCTTGGTGTTGTCCCAATCCCACGACTGGAAGACCACCACGTTGGCTACGACGAAGACCGCCATGAAGGCCAGCCCGACCCGGACCACGTCAGCGGGGAAGATGGAGACGGCTCGCCGCGCGGCCGCGCCCGCCGGTCCGCGCAACTGCGACGCGGCGAACGTTATCGCGACCACTGCGCAGAGTGGCACAGCGATGCCCGTGTTGGCGATCCAGAAGCCCCAGTACTCCGGGCTGAGGACGGCATGCACAAGGCCGCCGATGCCGCCGATCAGTGACACGAGCGAGAGCGCCGGCCGAGGCGGCGCTGCAAGGTACATCCAGCCGGGCTCAACGGTCGGGAACACGTTGCCGCCAACCGCGGAGCCGTGCGGACCGCCAACCAGCGTGATCAGTCGGGGTAGGGCGACCACCGCCGTCACCGCCAAGGTGATCAGCCAACCGCGGTGCCGCCAGAAGACGGCGAGCACGGCGCACACGATCGCCATGTCGACGAGCGTGTGGATGTGGATGAGCGGCATCAGCCCAAGGAGGATTCCAGCGAGCGCGAAGCTCTCGTAGCCGCGTCGCGGTGCGCGTGCCGCGGTGATGACCAGGAGGAGGATGACGAGGGCGCCGGAGAATCCATACAGGATGCTGCGCTGCGGCAGCCACCACGCGAACAGCGGCGTGTACCACTGCTGATCGGGCAGCGGCTGCTGGAACGCCGGGGTGAGCAGGCCGTCGTACGCGCGCGGCTGCGCGGCCACGAGGCCGGGGAGGTCGCGCAACGTTCCCGCGATGATGGCGGGCATGCCGCCGGGGTGTGCAACCAGCCCGGACCAGCTGCACTGCGCGGCGGCGAAACCGTGGTGCAGGCAGGCGTCGGCGAGGATTCCGCTAAAACCGAGGCCACCCCCGATCAGGCAGATCGCAGCCGCCAGCACGCCCGCGCCCAGGCCGGCGCCAAGGCGCACGGCGAGAACGACGACGAGCAGGGTGATGCAGACGGCAAGCACAGCACCCGGGAGTGCCAGCGCCACCGCCGGTGATGCCCCAAGGGTGATCAGCGTGGCCGAGTGGAAATCCGGGAGGAACGGGTAACGGAGGTCCTGGCCACTGAACAAGGGGTTCTGTGGTGGCAGGTTGTGGGCGGCAGCGAAGCTGTTCGCGGTGGTGAGGTGCTGCGACCAGTCCGCCCAGACCGTCTCGAAGCCGGCGTTGAGGTTGCCCGCCGAATCGACTGTGAGCGTGTGCGCGAAGAGCAGCGAGAAGAGGTACACCGAGACCACGGCAACGGCGCCCAGGCCGGCCAGGTGGCGGCGCCGTCGCGGCGACGTGAGCTCGACCCAACCGTCCCTCCACGCCGCCAGCGCAGCGGCACGCCGACCCCAGCCGAGCGCCACGAACCCCACCACCGTGAGCGCGCTGCCGCCGAGCACGGTGGCGACGCTCAAGCCTGCGAGCAGCGCGAGCAGGTACGTCACCGCACTACCCACCAGCGTCGTCACCACCATCCCGACGAGCACGCGTTCCTCGAACCGCAGGTCGATACGAGGCAGCGAACCAGCGGCCAGCGTGCCGGCGATCAGCAGCAGCGCTGCCCCCGTCAGCGAGGCTGAGCTCACCAGGCGTCGACCCAGAGTCGCATCTGATGATCCGAGTCGGGCATGGGCAGGGCCGTCCACGCCGGATAGAAGAAAATGAAGCTCGCGACCACTGCGATGGTCGCCGCCCATGCCAGCGGCTCCAGGGACCACTGGCGCCCGCCGACGCGGACGACTGTGTTGCGCAGTCCGGCGAGCACGTAGGCAAGCGCGAGAGCCGCGAAGAGGAGCATGCCGAGAGCGTGGTAGAAGAAGAGCACGCGCCGTTCGTTGCCCACCACCCAGAGAATCCACGATGTCATGTAACCGAGCACCATGAAGGCCGGCACGAAGCGGCGTGACACCACCGCGCTCACGGTGATGCATGCGCTGAACACCACCACGCCGATGAACGCGATGGTGAAGAGTGTCCCCGGCGAGACGCGCACGGTGACGTTGTCGGGTTGCTGCGCGGCATGGAAGGTGATGATCATCACACTCAGCGATGCCAGGCCCAGGATGCTGACGAAAAGGCGCCACCACGGCGGCCCGCGGGTGAGCCGCCAGATGCACGCGAGCAGCGCCGGTATGGCCAGCCACCACAGCGCCGGGTTACCCATGTCGGTGATCGACGCAACGGTTGGGTTGTCCGCTGAGGCGGCGCCTGTCTGCACGTAATAGAAGAGCACCGGATGGACCATGACGGGCCAGGTGTACCAGCGAGACGCGTACGGGTGGGGATGGCATTCCTGTTCGTGGTACTGCAGCCCCGCTTCGGTGATGTCGATGATGTTGGCCACCGCCTGCACGGGGTCGGGAACCGTTGCCGGTCCCACCTTCATTCTCGGCACCTGCAATGTGTCAGCCGTTCCAGTCAGCCCGGTGGTCCCTGGACTGCACGCCGTGAACCTGTACACGTCGGTGTGCTCGATGGTGAGGTACCGCGAGAAGGAGGCGCAGAAGATGGCGCCGCCGATGAGCATCGCCACGGTGTAGTGCACCAGCGCGAAGCGTCCCGCGGCCGCCCGCCACATCACCACCTCGTGACGCCGCGGCCCGGCGATGCGTCGGATGGCGGAGACCATTCCGGCCAACCACGGTGAGATGCCCCGCACGGTGATGAGGGCTGCGGCGATGACGAGTGGTGCGAGGGCGGTCAGCTTGGCGGCGAACGCCAGCCCAGCCACCAGCGCCATGAGGTAGAGCGTCGCGCGCCACTGGCGCCGCGTCCGTGCCTGCCAGTGGAGCAGGAACATGTAGTAGAAGAGCGCCACGAAGAAGATGGCGATGATGTCGATGACGCCCGTGCGCGACTCGACGAAAGCGAGCCCATCAAGCGCCACGAAGAGCGCTGCCGCGCTGGCGAACCAGCGGTCGCGGCGCAGCCGCAGCGCCACCAGGTAGATGATCCCGACGAGCAGGCTGCCGAAGATGGCGGTGCTGATCCGCCACGACCAGGTGGTGAAGCCCATGGTGGCGATCGGCGGCGCCATGAGCAGCTTCGCGAGCGGGGGTTCCGGGTCGAAGTACGACGCCGCCGGCTGGCGCAGGTCCTTGGCGGCATCGACCGGGAAATAGACCTCGTCGAAGATGAAGCCACACTGCTTGACGTCGACGTGGTTGACCGTCGTCCCCGTTGAGTCCTTGCCCGGTGGGCCGACGGGGACCGGGGTGCACTCTGCCGGCGGGCTGTTGGTGGACGAGGCAGCCCCCATGCCTGCGATGTTCATGCCCCCGCTGGCGGTGAGAAAGTCCGGGAAGATCGGGCTCGCGAACCGGAGGAAGAGGGAGAGCAGCACCAGCGCGACGATGGCCACCAGGTCCCGCTTCTCGAGCGCGAGAAAGCCGCGCACGCCTGCGCGGACCAGCGGGGCGCGCCCGTCATCGCGAGCTGCGCGGGGCGTCTCCTGCCCCTGCCGGCGCCACAAGCCACCAGCACGCCCGAGGATCACCGCCGTCGACCCCGCCGGCGTGCTCCCCCGCCGCCCGCCACAGGGGGAGGTGGGCAGACGTGCTGGACGAGCTCGGCGAGGAGCCCGTCGGGATCGACGACGGGCACCACCAGGAGGTCGTCGACAACGCAGCGCGACCCGACCAACCGGGCCAGCGCGCGACGGTCGACGCCGTCGCGCAACCGCAGCGTGATCGCCTCGGTGGCCAGCCACCGGTCGGTGGGACGGGGGAGCAGGCGCCGGCGTTCGGGGCGGTGGAAGACGGCGCTGAGGCGCGCGACCCTGGCCCTCTCGATGTCCGACGGGCCCAGCCGGCGACTCGCCGCCATCGTCCTGATCACCAGCATGTCGTCTTCGCGGACGAGAAACGTGAACCGCTGCCGGGTCCACATCGAGCTGGCGATGGCGAAGAGCGCGACCGCCACGACCGCATACCCGAACGCGCTGCCCGCGGTCGGATTGAGCACGCTCAGAGAGACGGCAGCCAGGGCGAACACGGTCGCGGGCAGGAGCAGCCAGGTGCGGTACCTGCGCCAGCGTTCGACGTCATACAGAATGGGGTGGCGTGCGGGCTTCGGCACGGCTGCCGAGCATACGCAAGGCCCAGCCGGATCAGGCGTGCAGAGCGGGCACCACCTCTGCCTTGATCTTTACATCGCTTTACACAGGTTGGCAGCGCGTTTACCGCATTTTCGGGGCGCGAGACGCTACATTGTTCGCTGGCGAGCAGGGTCGCCCCCAGACAAGAAACTCATTCCCTTCCTGAAAGGCCGGGGGGCTCGCTCCCCGGTCTTTTCTCTTGCCGGTCAGGCGGTGCGATCTCGCACCCGCGCCACCGCCCGGAGCCAAGCCGCATAGGGCTCATCGGGACGCATTCCCGGATCGACCGGCTCGAATCGCCGCCCGGGCCGGTGCGCAGCCTCGACGCCGGCGGGAGCCTCGATGAGGTCCTCTCCGACCGCGGCCAGCATGGCGGCGCCCAGCGCCGTGGTCTCGGCGGACGCCGCGCGCGTCACCGGTAGCCCGAGGAGGTTGGCCTGGAACTGGCACAGGCCGTCCATGACGCTCGCACCTCCGTCGACGCGCAGCTCGCCGAGCGCGATGCCGCTGCCCTCCTCCACCGCCTCGACAACGTCGCGAGTCCGGTAGGCCATCGCCTCGACCACGGCGCGCGCCAGATGGGCGCGGCCGCTGCCCCGGGTGAGGCCCACGATCGTGCCGCGGGCGTAGGGGTCCCAGTGCGGCGAGCCCAGCCCGGTGAGCGCGGGCACGAAGTAGACGCCGTCGTTGCCCTCCAGCGACGCCGCCAGCGACTCGGTTTCGGCCGCCGCGGAGATGATCCCGAGGCCGTCGCGCAGCCACTGCACGGC
>CATPAP010000239.1 GCA_955651875.1 Candidatus Dormiibacterota bacterium | reverse complement strand
GGGTGACCTCGCGGTCGCGCTCGGCTCCAAGGGGTCGAGCTTCAAACCGGAGGTGGTTCAGCCCGGTATCAGCGTTCTCGCGCTGCACGCCGAGGAGTCGTTCCAGGAGTACCTGCGCCTCTACTTCAAGGTGCCGCGGCTGGCGCGCATGACACCTCTTTCCAAAGCCTTCGACTTCATCGCCACCGCGGTCCCGGGGCCGCGCGACATGCTCGTCGTCGGCAAGATCGCGTTCGAGGAGCGGCGCCGTGACGACAACAAGCGTCCGGTGTGGGACCTCATCGTGGTCGACGGCAGCGCCAGCGGGCACATCCGCGCTCAGCTGCGCGCAGCGCGCTCGATGCTCGAGCTAGTTCGTGGTGGCCTCATCCGCACCCAGATCGAGTGGATCGACAGGGTCATCTCCGACAGCCGGCGCACCGCGGCCGTCCTCACCGCCCTGCCCGAGGAGATGGCGGTGGTGGAGACGGCTGAGCTGTACGCCGAGCTCGTCAAGCAGCGCACTGCGCACGTGGCCATGTCCGTGCTCAACCGGATGCCGCCGGAACCTCTGAACGCTTCGGCGCGGCGGGCGCTCGCCGACCTGGCGACGGCCGATGAGCCGGTTCGTCACCGCGTTCCCGGTGTGGCGCGCATCGGCGCCGACCTGGAGCTCGCCGAGAGGCTGCGCAAAAGCGCCGAGGCACACGTGCGCTGGCTGCGCGCAGAGATCGACGTCCCGGTGCTCGAGGTACCGCTCATGGCAGTGCGCACCGGCCTGGCGACCACGCGTGCGGTGGCGGCGGTGCTGCGCGGGAACACCAGAGAGACGGCGTGAGCGCTGTGCGCGCCACCGCCCCAGCGGCTGCTGACACGCTCGCAGGGCAACTCGGGGATGTCGAGGTGATCATCTGCTGCGGCAGCGGCGGGGTCGGCAAGACCACGGTCAGCGCCGCGCTTGGCCTGGCCATGGCAGAGCGCCACGACCGGCGGGTCCTCGTGCTCACCGTGGATCCCGCGCGGCGCCTGGCCACCGCGCTTGGCATGCAAGAGATCGGGACGGATCCCGTCAAGGTGTCGCGGGCGCGCCTGCGCAAGGCCGGCATCGAGATCGAGGGTGAGCTGTTCACCGCCATGCTCGACATGAAGTCGACATTCGACCGCATGGTGACCAGGTTGGCGCCGACGCGGCGTGATGCGCAGCGCATCCTCAACAACCGCTTCTACCACGGCATCAGCGACTCGTTCATCGGTTCCCATGAGTACATGGCGATGGAGGCGCTGTACGAGCTCCACGAGGCGGGTGAGTACGACACCTTGATCATCGACACGCCGCCGTCCCGGAACGCGATCGACTTCCTTGAGGCCCCCAACCGCCTCACCGACTTCGTCGGCGCCAAGCTGCTCAGTTGGCTTTCCGGGCCGACGGGTTTCGGCATGCGCGCGGTCAACCTCGCCGCCGGACCGTTCCTGCACATGGCCGATCGGCTGCTCGGCGCCGACGTGCTCAGCGAGGTGGCGGAGTTCGTCGCCGACCTGCAGAAGATCTACGGCGGCGTGCAGCAGCGCGCGCGTGATGTGTACAAGCTGCTGCGCAGTTCCCAGGTGGGCTTCGTCGTGGTCACCACCCTCGAGCCGGCAGCGTTCGGGGAGGCGGAGTTCTTCTGCTCACGACTGCGTGAGTACCGCATGCCGCTGCGCGCGGTCGTCGCCAACCGCACACTGCCCGACTCCCTGCGCGACCGCACCGCCCTGGCAACGGCGTGCGCACTTGCGGACGACGACAAGCTCCCCGGCTGGCTGAGCCAGAGGGTCGGCCATCGCGTGCCGCCCGACG
The DNA here is from genome assembly GCA_955651875.1 of Candidatus Dormiibacterota bacterium. Lineage (GTDB taxonomy): Bacteria > Chloroflexota > Dormibacteria > Aeolococcales > Aeolococcaceae > Aeolococcus. The sequence continues at coordinate 1,184 of CATPAP010000239.1, read as the reverse complement.
CGCTGCACGCCATTGGGGAAAGGTGGCTGCAGTTCCACGCCATCGCCGAGCGCGACGCGCGCCAGCTCAGCCGTCTCGAGCGTCTCGGGGGCGCGCAGGCGGTGCGCATCCCGCTGTTCAGCGAGGACGCGTCGGCGCTCGAGAGCCTTGCCAGGATCGCCGCGCTGCTCTGAGAACCTAGAGGCGGCGGGACACAACGACCGGACGTCCGGTCGTCTCGATCGTTGCCGCGGCGGGGGGCATCGTGAGCACCGCCGGTCGCTCCCCCTCAGATACGGCCTCGAGCTCGGTGACCAGGGCCGGGTCGGATGTGCTCAGCACCACCTGATTGGTGGCCGAGAGGTTCCAGAGGAAGCCGAGCGCGGTGGCACGCCGCTGCGGGTCGGCGCTGAGCAGCGGCTCGTCGAGGAGCAGTGGCACGTCCTCGCCCGCCCCGCTGAGCACCTCGGCAAGGGCCAGGCGGAGCAACAGGGATACCTGGTCGCGGGTGCCGTGAGAGACGATGTGGAGCGGGACGAGGTCAGGCCGGTCGCGTCCGAGCAGAGACACCTCGAAGTGGGCTGTGTCGACGTTGACCGCCGAGTAGCGTCCCTCGGTGAGCAGCGCGAGACGCTCGGCGACCGAGTTGGCGAGGCGCGGCGCGAGGTCGCGGTGGATGCTCCGGGTCGCGCTCTCGATGAGCTCCTTGGCGCGGTGCAGCGCGGCGATCTGTTGCAGCCCTCGGTCGCGAGCGGCGGTGCAGGTGGCTCGCTCGTCCTCGAGGTCGGCGAGCGACTGAGCACCACCGCGCATCTCGGCAAGCCGCGCGCGCAGCGAGGCCGCCGCTGTCGACGCCGCCACCGCCCCCTGGCGGGCGTGCTCGACCTCGGTCTCGAGATCCTGCAGGCGAGCGTGATCGAGCGGTTCGGTGGCGGCCACCTCGCCGGCGTCGCCACCGCGGGCGGCGAGCCTCGCCTCGAGCTCGGTCCGCAGCCGGGACAGCGACCCGACGTCCGCGCGCAGCGAGCTGTGACGGCGCAGCTCGGCGACACGGCGGACGGCGACATCGTGCCGGCGCCGGCCGGCGCACCCGGCGCGGAACGCCGCCACGGCTTCGGCGGCGGGAAGCTCCTCGGCCACCCCGGCGGCGCCGAGCACCCGGCGTATCCGGGTCGTGGCGGCGACGGCGGACCGCGACGTCGTGC
>CATPAP010000238.1 GCA_955651875.1 Candidatus Dormiibacterota bacterium | reverse complement strand
GTGCACCTGTGGCACATCGGGCGTCAGATGAATGACGCGGACCACGAGCGGCTCGCGGAGTCGTTTGCGGAGATCGGCTTCATTCCCGACGTGGCTCTCGACGATGCCGACATCGCCGTGCTGATCAGCTGTGCGGTCCGCTCCAACGCCGAGCAGAAGGTGTACGGCAAGTTCAAAGAGCTGATCCCGTGGAAGAGGCAGCGGCCGGGGCGGGCGATCGCACTCACCGGCTGCATGGCGGTGGAGCACGGGTCGGCGCTGCTGCAACGCATGGCCGACCTCGACTACATGTTTGACGTTCGCGAGCCCGAGGGGTTCTTCGCGCGCCTGCAGTCGTTGTACGGCGGCGATGTCGACGGCCCCGTCACCATGCCGGCGTCCGACCGCTTGCTGGCGTACGTGCCGGTGATGGGCGGGTGCAACGAGATGTGCACCTACTGCATCGTGCCGTTCGTGCGCGGGCGCGAGCGCAGCCGCAGCACCGACGCCATCGTCGAGGATGTGCAACGACTCGTTGATCGCGGCGTGCGCGAGGTCACGCTTCTTGGGCAGAACGTCAACAGCTACCGTGATCCGCAGACGGGCGCAGGCCTGCCCGAGCTGCTCGCCGCCGTCGATGCGGTGCCCGGGCTGTGGCGCCTGCGCTTCCTCACCTCGCACCCGCGCAACGCGGTGCCGCAGCTGTTCTGCGCGATGCGCGACCTCCCGTCGGTGTGCGAGCAGCTGCATCTGCCCGTCCAGGGTGGCGACGACGAGCTGCTGCGCCGGATGCGCCGCGTCTACAGCGTCGCCGAGTACCGTGAGAAGATCGCGAACGCGGTCGCCACCGTGCCCGAGCTGGCGCTGACCACCGACATCATCGTCGGCTTCAGCGGCGAGACCGAGGCGGAATTCGCAGGCACTGTGCAGCTGCTCCGCGACGTGCGCTATGACGTGGTCCACATCCAGGCGTACTCCGTGCGCCCGGGGACCGCCGCGGCGCGCCGGCCCGACGACGTCCCGCTGGTCGAGAAGAAACGGCGGCTCAACCATCTCCTCGACATCCAGCGGGGCATCGCGCTCGAGCGCAACCGCGCGCTGCTCGGCCGCCATGTCGAGGTGCTCGTCGAGGGCGTCGCCGGCGATGGCCGTCCCTACGGACGCACGCGCCAGGGCAAGGGCGCCTGGCTGCCGGCCGGCAGCGCGCTCGCCGGCGAGCTCCACCACGGGCGCGTGGCCGAGGTGACGCACTGGCAGCTCGAGCTCGACCCGGTGAGCGCGGCGGCGTGAGCCGGCGGGGCAAGCGGCCGGCGCCTCACGAGAGCGGCGCAACCAACGTGGCTGGCCCGGTGATCGACCTCGACGACGCGGGCACCACGCCCATCCTTCAGCTGTACCGCGCCGTCAAGGCGCAGTACCCCGACGCGCTCGTCCTCGCCCGGCTCGGGGACTTCTACGAGATGTTCGGCGTGGACGCGCAGGAGGCGGCGCCGATACTCGGCGTCGCGCTGACCGGTCGCGGATTCGGCAAGGCCGGGCGCCTGCCGATGTGCGGCGTCCCACACCACGCCGCGCCGGCGTATATCCGCCGCCTGCTCGACGCGGGACGCACGGTCGCGCTCTGGGACCAGGTGGGGGAGGTGGTCGCCGGGAGGCTGGTGCAGCGCGAGGTGACCCGCGTGCTCAGCCCGGGCACCGCGAGCGATGCGGACTACCTCGACGAGGCGCGGGTGGCACGCTGTGTCGCGGTGCACTGCAGTGGTGGTCGCACCGGTATCGCCGCATTCGACGCCGCCGGCGGTGAGCTCCTCCTCGCCGAGGTCGCGGGAGGGCTCGACGCGGCAGTGCTGCATGAGGAGTGCGAGCGCCTCGACGCCGCCGAGCTGCTGGTCGCCGACGACGGCGGCGAGATCCCCGCCGGTCTGCTCCCGGGAACCGTGCGCACGGCGCTGCCGCCCGCGTTCTTCGACGCCTCGCGGGCTCGTGAGCGCCTGCTCGCGGTCACCGGTGCGCAGAGCCTCGACGGACTCGGCGTCGACGGTGTCGACCGTGCGGTGCGTGCGGCCGGAGCGGTGCTCGGCTACTGCGAGCGGGCACGCCTGGTGCTGACACCGGGATTCGTGCATGTGCGGCGGCGCAGCGAGACCGCCACCATGCGGCTCGACACGCAGACGCGCCGCAACCTCGAGCTCGTCACACCGCTCGGCGGCGCCGGCGAGTCGCTGGCCGCCCTTCTCGATCGCACGCGTACGCCGATGGGCGCGCGCCTGCTGCGCGCGCGGCTGCTCGAGCCGCTCACCGAGCCGCTGCTGATCCTCGGCCGGCATGACGCCGTGGCCGCCCTCGTGGACGTCCCGAGCATCCGCGACACTCTGGGCGAGGCACTCGCGGCGGTGCGCGATCTCGAGCGACTGGTCGCCCGCTGCGTGCAGGGCAGTGCCGGCCCGCGTGATCTCGGAGCCGTGCGCCAAGCCTGCGCGGCCCTGCCCGCGGTGCAGGACATCCTCGCGGGCATGCAGTCGGGCGAGCTCACCGCCGCGGCGGCGCGCTGCGTCGCACCGGACGGACTCGCGTCCCGCCTGCGTGAGCTCCTCGCGGACGAGCCGCCGGCCACCTCGCGCGAGGGCGGCTGCATCCGGCCCGGCGCCGACGCCGAGCTTGACGAGCTGGTCGCGGCTGGAGCAGATGCCCGCACCTGGATCGCCGGTCTCGAGCAGACCGAACGCTGCCGCACGCGGATCGGCTCGCTCAAGGTGGGCTACAACCGAGTCTTCGGTTACTCGATCGAGGTGCCGAACGCGCACCGTGACGCGGTGCCGGCGGAGTACGTGCGCAAGCAGACGCTGGTTGGCGCTGAGCGGTACATCACCGCCGCGCTGAAGGAACGCGAGGCCACGATTCTCGGCGCGCGCGAGAGATCGATCGCGCGAGAGCTGGTGCTGCTCGGCGAGCTCACCGCACAGGTCGCCACGCATGCGGCAGCGCTGCTCGATTCGGCGACCGCGGTGGCGATCATCGACGTGCATCGTGCGCTGGCGTGTGTCGCCGTGGACGAACAATGGGTGCGCCCGCTCGTCGACTCGTCGGGTGTCATCGACGTCGATGAGGGACGCCATCCGCTCGTTGAACGCGCACTCGGCCCCGGCCGCTTCGTGCCCAACGACTGCCGCCTCGACGCGGCCGAGCGGATTGTCGTGCTCACCGGTCCCAACATGGCCGGCAAGTCGACGTTCCTGCGCCAGGTTGCTCTCATCGCCCTCCTCGCGCAGGTGGGCAGCTTCGTCCCTGCGACGCGCGCCCGCGTCGGCGTCTGCGACCGTATCTTCACGCGCATCGGCGCGCAGGACGATCTCAGCGGTGGGCTTTCGACGTTCATGGTGGAGATGACCGAAACAGCGGCCATCCTGCGCCAGGCGACCGGTCGCAGCATGGTGATCCTCGACGAGATCGGGCGGGGGACGTCGACGTACGACGGCATGTCGATCGCGCAGGCGGTTGTCGAGCACCTGCACGAGGCGCCGCACCTCAACTGCCGGACCCTGTTCGCCACCCACTACCACGAGCTGACCGTGCTTGCCGAGCGGCTGCCGCGCGTCACCAACGCGCGCGTTGACGTCCTCGAGGAGGGTGAGGGGATCACCTTCCTCCATCGCATCGTGCCGGGTGCTGCAGATCGCTCGTACGGCATCCACGTCGCGCGCCTGGCAGGCGTGCCGGCCGGTGTCCTGGTGCGAGCACGCCAGCTCCTCGCCGACCTCGAGCGCGAACGGCCCGTGGCCGGCTCCGCGGGCGGCCCCGACCAGCTGAGCCTCGCCATCGCGGCACCGCCCGCCCACCCTGTGGTGGCCGAGCTCGCCCAGCTCGACATCGAGGGGCTCACCCCGATCGCCGCCCTCAACAAGCTCGCCGAGCTTCGCGAGCGCGCTACGCCGTGACCCACGGCGGCCTCGCGGTGGCGGTCGCGCCGATCCTCCGCCTGCCGCAGTCCGTCGCCGACGCCATCGCCGCCGGCGAGGTGGTGGAGCGACCGGCGTCCGTCGTCAAGGAGTTGTGTGAGAACGCCGTCGACGCGGGCGCGACCAGCCTCGACGTGATCATCGACGGCGCCGGCACGGTGCGCATCCGGGTCGTCGATGATCACGTCGAGGCTGGT
>CATPAP010000237.1 GCA_955651875.1 Candidatus Dormiibacterota bacterium | reverse complement strand
GCTTTCGCGGCCGCCCGCTTCATCGAGAAGCCGCCCGCCGCAATGGCCGAGGCGTACCTAGCCGGGGGTCGCCACCTCTGGAACCTCGGTCTGTTCGCCTGGACGGCGCGGGCATTCCTCGCCGAGCTGGCTGCCGCCGACCCATCCCTCGACGCCCGGCTCGGTGAGGTGGCCGCCGAGCGTGCCGGCGGGCGGGAGGGTCGCGCCGCTGAGATCTACGCTGCGCTCCCAGCGTTGGCCGTCGAGCCCCTGGTGTTCGAGCGCAGCGCCCACCTCACCGTGGTGCGAGCGACCTTCGCCTGGTCGGACCTCGGCTCGTGGAGCGACCTGATGGCTGCCCGTGCCGACCTGGCCGACGCCGACGGCAACGTCGTTGGAGGGGACGCGGTGCTGGTCGATTCGCGAGGCTGCCTGGTGGAGTCGCGGGGCGGCCGAACCATCGCGGTGGTGGGTGGCGACGGCCTGGTGGTGGTGGACGCCGGCGACACCGTGCTGGTCATGCCGGCGAGCGCTTCGCAGCAGGTGAAGGCGCTCGTCGAGCAGCTGCGCGCGCAGCGGCGCAGCGACCTGCTCTGACCGTGCTCAGCACGGCGCAGGCGGGCTCTATCGGGCAGAATGCGCGCTGATGGCAGCGGAGATCCACTTCGGGACAGACGGGTGGCGCGCGGTCGTCGCCGACGACTTCACGTACGAGAATGTGCGCGCCGTAGCGCAGGGTGTGGCCGCGTACCTTGACGGCGAGAAGAGGCCGGTGGTGGTCGGCCACGACGCCAGGTACTGCGCTGAGCTGTTTGCTCGCGAGGTGGCCCGAGTTCTCGCCGCCAACGGGCTGCGCGTGCTCCTTCTCGACCGGGTCACGCCGACGCCGACAGTGTCGTGGACGGTGGTGGACCGCGCTGCCGCCGGAGGGGTTGTGGTCACGGCCAGCCACAACCCGATGGAGTTCAACGGGTTGAAGTACAAACCGGACTTCGGTGGATCGGCGTCACCCGAGGTCGTTGCCGAGCTGGAGAAGAACACCGCCAGGGCACAGTCCAAGGGCGTCAAGTCGATGGCGTTCGATGAGGCGCGCCGCGCCGGTCTCGTCGAGCTCGTCGACCCGATGCCGTCGTACACCGCGCAGCTCGGCCGCATGGTCGACCTCGCGCGGCTGCGCAACGCCGGACTGCGAGTGATGCACGAGGCCATGTACGGCGCCGGCGCCGGAGTGCTGGCGCGCGTGCTCGGCGGTGGCAGCACCACCGTCACCGAGCTGCACGGCGAGCGCAATCCCGGATTCGGGGGCATGCATCCCGAACCGATCGACCGTTACATGCCCGAGGCGATGGCCCTGATGGGCGAGGGCAACCATGATCTTGGCGTGGCCAACGACGGGGATGCCGATCGTGTCGGGATCATCGACGAGACGGGGCGCTACGTGAACCAACTCGAGGTGATGGCCCTGTTCACCATGTACCTTCTCGAGAAGCGTGGCGAGCGCGGCGACATCGTGCGCTCGCTGACCACAACCAACATGGTCGACGCGCTGGGTGAGCGCTTCGGAGTCAAGGTGCACGAGTTGCCCGTCGGCTTCAAGTACATCGGCGCCACGATGCGCGAGACCGATGCCCTGCTGGGCGGCGAGGAGTCCGGTGGCTTCGCGTTCCGCGGTCACATCCCCGAGCGCGACGGCATCCTCGCGGGCCTGATGGTGGCGGACATGATCGTCGACTACGCGCAGCCACTGTCGGTCATCCTCGAGCATCTCTTCACGCTGGTCGGTCCGCACGCCTACACGCGTCACGACATCCGCTTCGAGCGCGACGGCTACGAGAAGCGCAAAGACGACATCTACACGCAGCTGGGCAGGCACGCGCCCGGCGAGCTCGCCGGCAAGAAGGTGGTGCGCACGCGCACCGACGATGGCTTCAAGTTCTATCTCGATGACGGGTCCTGGGGGCTGATCCGGATGAGCGGCACGGAGCCGCTGATGCGCGTGTACAGCGAGGCAGCCACCGCCGAGCGCGTCGACGAGCTGGTCGCCGACCTCGAGAGGCACGTCGGCATGGAGCCACAGTGAGTGACGCCGTCGTCTCGCCCGACGTCCACGCAGCCGGCGCCGCGCGCGTCGACAAGCCGTGGGGACACGAGGTGCGCTGGGCGATCACCGATCGTTACCTGGGCAAGCTGATCCATGTCAAGAAGGGTCACCAGCTCAGCCTGCAGTATCACGTGCAGAAGGACGAATCGATCTTCATCGCGTCTGGACTGCTCGACCTGCTGCTCGAGGACGGCAGCGGTGAGGTGCATGTCCATCGCATGGCGGCGGGCATGAGCGCACGGGTGCGGCCGGGCCGCAGGCACCGTTTCATCGCGGTCGAGGACACCGACCTCTTCGAGGTCTCCTCCCCGGAGATCGACGACGTGGTGCGGCTGGAGGACAGCTACGGACGCGAGGGCACGAGTACTGCGTAGCCTCCGGGCCCGCCCCGTCGCGTCCCGCGGCGGCGGGGCGGCCCGTGGATAATCGCTCCGCGCCTCGCCGCAGCCGGGGCAACGCGTTCTATGCCGAGAGCGCACGCGCCGCACTTGGACTGCAGGGCGAGCCGCGCTCGCTCTCGGATGTTCCGCTGCCGCTGGTCCATACCGCACTCGGCATGGCCGTCTGCGCGGTGGTCGCCGCGCTGCGCCCGCAGGTGCTCGGGCTGCGCGCGAGCATCACCGTCTGCGGGACACTCGCCATCGCCACCGCGCTGACGCTGACCCTGTACGACCGGCTCGTCTACGGGCGTGATCTGCGCCACGCACTCGCCGCCACCGGCCTGCCTGTGGCCGCCATCGCGGCGTTCGTGGTGGTGCTCGCGGCAACCGGCGACCTGTCCTTGCGGATCCCCGCCGGCGTCATCGCCGCGCTGGTCATCGGCGGCATCCCCCACCTCGGCGGTCTGCGCGCGGCCGGGCGGGAGGGAACTGCGACGCGCCTGCTCCGCGACGGCGCCGGCATCATCGTGCTCGCCCCGCTCCTTCTTGCCGCCTTCAGCGGCGCCCTCTCGACCGGGGCAAGCGCGGGTCTGGCGGGTGGCGGCGTCCTGCTCGTCTCAGCAGACGCGCTGCTCACCGAGGAACTGCACGGCCGCGTCGCGGTGGCCGGCGCCGTGGTGATCGCCGCCATCCTTGCCGGGACGGTCGTCATCCTCCCCGCGGCGGGGCACGGAACGGTCCGCGCCAGCCTTGTGCTGGTTCTCTGGTACGGGTTGCGCGGGCTTGCCGCAGTCCTGCTCGGCCGTGTCCACCGGCGCGCGCTCGTCGTGGAGTACGGGGTCTTCGTGGTGGCCGCGGCGCTGGCGATCGCTGTGGGGGCTGTGCGGGGCTGACCGGTCAGCGGCGGACGATGCGCACCAGTGCAGCGGCGCGCGCGCGCCGCCCGGCATACAGGGCGGCGTCGGCGCGCTCGACGAGGGTGTCGACTGTCTCACCCGGCGCGAGCTCGGCGATGCCGACGCTGATGCTGCCGCCGGTGCGCCGCATCACGTGCTCGCAGAGGCTTGCCGCAGTGCGCTCCGCCTCAGCGGTGGCGCTGTCGGTCAGCACGCAGAGGAACTCGTCGCCTCCGTACCGGACGATGAGGTCGTAGGAGCGCAGCCTCTCGCGCAGCGCGACGACCGTCTCGCGCAGACGTTCGTCGCCCGCCGCGTGACCGTCGCGGTCATTGACCGCCTTGAGCCCGTCGACGTCGATGAAGATGACCACGAGCCCCTTGCCGGGGACGCGGCGGTTGCGGTCGATCTCGCGTTGGAGCCCCGACAGGCCCGCCCCCCGGCGCAGCGCCCCGGTCAGCTCGTCGACGGTCACCTGGCCGGCCAGCCGGGTGCACTGGTCGACGAGGGCGCGGAGCCGGTCCACGGCGTGGGCGCCGTCCTCGTCGGGGACCCGGGCGAGGCTGGCTTCGGGGACCCCCAGCGCCGCCGCCAGCACTCGTCGCGCCCTCGAGGCCGAGAGCGGCTTGCGGCCGTGCGCGCTGTCGGAAACCCAGCCGACGAGGTCGGCGGTGACGTCGGAAAGATCAGGAAGGGCGGCGGCGAGCGCCTCCCTGCTCAACCTGTCAGCGTCCGGGACCGGTGTCATCTGTGCTGTATCTGGTTGGGAAGTCTTCCCGCGCTGCTGCAACGTTGTCCCCCCGGCGTGGTCCGCGATTCGCGTCAATGGTGCCACGAACACCGGTTCCGTGCCATCCGGCGTCACATGCCCAGGTACGCGCGTTGCACGTCGGGCGAATGCAGCAACTCCTCGGAGGGCCCCTGGGTGGCAACCTCGCCGACCTCGAGGACGTAGCCCCGCCGCGCTGTGTTGAGCGCCAGCAGGGCGTTCTGTTCGATGAGCAGAACGGTGGTGCCGCCCTGGTTGATCTCGCGGATGACCGCGAACAGGCTGTCGACGACGATCGGAGCCAGGCCGAGCGACGGCTCGTCGAGGAGCAGGACGCTGGGACGCGCCATCAGCGCTCGGCCGATGGCCACCATCTGCTGCTCGCCCCCGGACAGGCTGCCTGCCAACTGGCCCGAGCGCTCCTTGACCCGCGGAAAAAGTTCGTAGACGCGCTCGAAGTCGCTCTTGACGCCGGAGCGGTCGTGGCGGCTGTACGCGCCCATGTCGAGGTTCTCGCGGACGGTCATTCGGCTGAACAGGCGGCGACCCTCGGGGGCGTGCCCGACGCCGAGCTGTGCGATCTTCTCCGGCCCCAGCTGATTGATCGGCTCACCGCGGAGGAGCACGGTGCCCTTGGCCGGCCGAACCAGGCCGCTGATGGTGCGCAGCGTGGTCGTCTTGCCGGCGCCGTTGCTGCCGATCAGGGCGACGATCTCGCCTTCCCCAACCGTCAGCGACACCCCGCGGAGCGCCTGGACGCGGCCGTAGAGCACGTCGACGTCGCGCAGTTCGAGGACCGGACTCCCGCTCGGCGGGCCGGCAGCAGGCGCGGAGGGGAGGGTGTCCGCCGTCATGCGCCCGCCATCTTCTCGGCGGCACCCTGGCCGAGATAGGCCTCGATGACCTGCGGGTTGTTGCGCACCTCGGCGGGCTTGCCCTCGGTGAGCTTGACGCCGTGGTCGAGCACCACGATGCGATCACTGATCTCCATGACCACCTTCATGTCGTGCTCGATGAGGAAGATGGTGAGCCCCTCCTCGCGGAGGCGGCCGATCAGCGCCATCAACTCCTTCTTCTCCTGGGGGTTGAGCCCGGCCGCGGGTTCGTCGAGGAGGAGCACGCGCGGCTGCGTCGCCAGCGCCCGGGCGATCTCCAGGCGGCGCTGCAGACCGTAGGGCAGCTCGCGCGCGTACGACCCGGCGTACCGGGTGAGCCCGAGCATGTCCAGCAGGTCGCGGGCGCGCTTCTCGACGCGATGCTCGTCGTCGCGCGCCCGCCGGTCCTTGACGACGCTGTCCCACACGTGCGAGGTCATCCACCAGTGCGCCCCGACCATGACGTTGTCGAGCGCAGTCATGTACTGGAAGAGGCGGATGTTCTGGAAGGTGCGTGCGATCCCCAGCCGGGTGATGCGGTGGGGCGGCTGGCCGGTGATGCTGCGTCCGTCGAAGAGCACGTCGCCGCTGGTGGCCGGGTACAGGCCGGTGACGCAGTTGAACGCGGTGGTCTTGCCGGCGCCGTTGGGTCCGATGAGTCCGAGGATGCGGCCCTCCTCGATGCGCAGATCAATGCCGTCGAGCGCGATCTTAGTACCGAAGGCTTTACGCAAGCCATGTGCTTCTATGC
>CATPAP010000236.1 GCA_955651875.1 Candidatus Dormiibacterota bacterium | reverse complement strand
CTCGCATGACACGCGAGGTCGCCGGCCCCGTTGCGGTGATCAGCATGCACGCCTCCCCACTGGGTGCGCTCGGCCGCGGTGAGAATGGCGGCGGCAACCTCGCCGTGCGCCGGCTGTGCGAGGGGCTCGCCGAGTCCGGCATTCCCACCGACGTCTTCGTGCGCCGCGACGACCCGGTCTCTCCCTCCGAGGAGATGATCGCGCCGATGAGCCGGCTGGTGCGGCTGCCGGTCGGTCCGCAGCAGGCGCTTCCCAAGCAGGAGCTGGTGCAGTACGTGGACGCGTTCAGCCGCGCAGTCGTCGCCCACGCGCAGAGCGAGCGTCGTCGCTACGTCGTCGTCCATGGCCACTACTGGCTCGGTGGCCTGGTGGCGCAGCAGCTGCGCGACGCCTGGCGCATCCCTTGGGTGCAGTCGTTCCATACCCTCGCCCGCGCCAAGACACGTGTCGGACTGCCCCACGACGAACCTCGCTCCGCGGCCGAGGCCCGCCTGGTGGCGGCCGCCGACCGCCTCGTGACCGGTAGCGTCGCCGAGGCGAAGGACCTAATGCGCCTGTACGGAGCCTCGCGCAATCGCATCTGCGTCGCCCAGCCAGGTGTCGACCTGCGCGTGCTCCACCCGCGCGACACCGCCGCGCTCCGCGAGAACCTCTGCCTGGACGGCCATCGCGTCCTGCTCTTCGCCGGCCGGCTCGAACCGCTCAAGGGCGCGGAGACCCTGCTCGGCGCCGTTGCCCGCCTGGGCGAGGAGGAGCGCTTCGACGACGTTGTCACCCTGGTGATCGGCGAGGACAGCGGCGACGGCTCGGCCGCCGGGGGCGAGCGGCGACGCCTCGAGGCGGTGGCGGGCGGGCACGGCCTCGAGGCACGGGTGCGCTTCCTCGGCGCCGTGGAGCACGAGGACCTCGCCGACTACTACGCGCTCGCCGACATCTGCGTGGTCCCGTCGCGCACCGAGACATTCGGCCTGGTCGCGCTCGAGGCCCAGGCACTCGGCACCCCCGTGGTGGCCAGCGCTGTGGGCGGCCTCACCGAGATCATCGCCGACGGAGAGACAGGCATCCTCGTCAGCGAGCGCCGGCCCGACGCCTTCGCCGCCGCGATCGCCTCCCTCCTCGATGATGCGGACCTGCGTGAGCGGATGGGCGACGCGGCGCGGCTGCGGGCAGGGACCTTCACCTGGGCCCGCGCCGTCGACAGGCTGGCGGCGATCTACGGGCGGCTGACCGGGCCCGACGCGGCCACCGCCACCCCCTGCGGCTACAGCGACAACGAGGTGATGGCGATCGCCGGCTGAGCCGCGCGGTCAGCCCTAATCGGAGACCTCGAGCAGCACCTTGATGGCGGTGCGGCCGTCCATGGCGACGAAACCGTCGCCGAGGCGGTCGAGGGGGACGGTCATGTCCAGCACGGGGGTCGCGTCGTGGCCGCCCGCAGCGAGCTCGTCGAGCAGCAGCGGGATGTACGCCCGCGCCGGAGCCACTCCGCCCGCGAGGCTGACGTTGTTGCTGAACAGCTGGCGGAGGTCGATCGCCCCGACGGTGTGCGGGACACCGACGAAACCGACCGTTCCCCCCGGTCGGGCGAGGTTGATGGCCAGGTTCATGCTCGGCTGGGTGCCGACCGCCTCGAGCACGCACTGTGCGCCGCCCGAGGTCTCCTCGTGCACCCGCGCGACCACCGCCTCGTCGTCGCGCGCATCGACGATCGCATCGGCGCCGAAGTCCCTGGCGATCTCGAGCCGCCCGGCGTGGTGGCCGACGGCGATGACGCGCTCGGCGCCGAGCCGCCGCGCCCCCAGGACCGCGCACAGCCCGACCGCTCCGTCACCGACGACGACTGCGGTGACACCGGGACGGACCCCGGCGCGGACCGCGGCGTGGTGGCCAGTGGGGACGACGTCGGTGATGAGCGCCAGCGCGGCGAGCTTGGACAGGTCGCCGGCAAGCGGCTCGGGGACGCGCACCAGGGTGCCGTCGGCCATCGGCACGCGAACGAACTCGCCCTGGCCGCCGTCATCGTGGTTGCCGCCCCAGAAGCCCGCGTGCACGCAGGAGGTCTGCACCCCGGCCCGGCAGAACTCGCAGGTGTTGTCGCAGTACGAGAAGGGGGCCACCACCTCGTCGCCACACTCGAGGTCCCTGACCCCGGGACCGGCCTCCTCGACGACCCCGATGAACTCGTGGCCGGTGCGCCAGCCGTCCTCCCACTTGGTGACGCCGCGGTACGACCACAGGTCGGAGCCGCAGACGGTGGCTCGGCGGACTCGCACGATGGCGTCGGTGGGTTGCTCGATGGTGGGGTCGGGGACTGTCTCGACGCTGACGTTGCCGGGCGCGTGGAAGATTCCTGCTCGCATCCGCCCATTGTGTGCGCAGCGGCTATCGCTCTGCCCGTTGCGGTGGCACGGCCGACGTAGTATTCGCGGCGTGACGTGTGCGCACTGCGGGGCCGAGGTGCCCGATGGGGAGTTCTGCACACGGTGCGGCGCCCACCGTCGCAGGGGATCGCTGCGTCTCCATCAGTTCGCGCTGCGACCCGGTGAGCACGTGGCCGCGCCCAACGTCCTGTCGACCCTCCTCCCGCATCTCACCCATGAGCGCCTCCACGGGTTCCGCTGGGGATTGATCGCCGGTCTGATCGTGGTCGGGGTCCTTGCGGCCACCGGTCTGGTGGTGCCGGCGATCTGGCTCGCCGCCCTGCTGGTGCCCGTGCTGTATCTCGCGTACCTGCGCGAGGTCGACGTCTATGCCGACGCGCCCCTGCTCATCCTGCTCGCCACCGTGGTTGCCGGGGCCGCCGTCGGGGTGGCGCTCACGGCTGCCGCCGACGCGCTCGGCAACAGCCTCGCTGCCGGGGGCGTGGTGCTGCTCGGTGTGGGCATCGCCGTCATCGCGGAGCTGCTCAAGCCGGCGTTGCCGCTCCTGCTCTTGCGCAAGCGCTTCCCGAGCACAGTCGACGGGCTGGTCTTCGGCGTCGCTGCCGGGGTCGGCTACGCGCTCGCCCAGACGATCGTCAACCTCTCAGGGGCGCTCGGCGGCGTCGCCCTGCGGGTGGACCCGGCCGGTTGGACGTTCACGCTCCTCAGCGTCGGGCTGCTCATCCCCCTGCTGCACGGGTCGTGCTCCGGCCTCGTCGCTGCGTCGCTGTGGCGGCCGCGTGGGGGCCGTGACGCCGCGCTGCGTGCGGCAGGGCTGCCGCTTGCGGTCATCGCCGACGTGATCTTCAGCGCCGGCAGCGAAATCCTCGACGACGCCGGCCTCAGCCCCCTGTTCGTTCTCCTCTGGCAGGCAGCCGTGGTGGCGGCGGTGCTCATCGCGGTGCGCATGCTGCTGCACGCCGCCGTGCTCGACGAGGGCGCGAGCCTCGGCCTGCGAGAGGTGCGTTGCCACGTATGCGGGCGAATCGTCGAGGCGGCCGGGTTCTGCCCTGACTGCGGGGCGTCCATCCCCGCGACCGCCGCACCATCGGCAGGGGAGGCGGCACTCCTCAGGCGCTGACCGCGGTCTCTTCCGTTTCCCGGGCGCCCCGACAGCCCGCCTGTGGCAGGGCGTCGCGCACGCGCTCGAGGGCGAGGCGCAGCGCGGTGGGCACGCGTCACAATCCTCGGCATGACCGCGACCCGCTTTGCCGACGACGACCCGTCGCCGTCCGCGCACCCCGGAGCGCGGGACGGCGGGCTCGTCGAGGTGACTCCGGCGGACCCCCGCGCAGGCG
>CATPAP010000235.1 GCA_955651875.1 Candidatus Dormiibacterota bacterium | reverse complement strand
TCGGGTTCGGCCGATTCAGAGGTCGCCGGTATACTGTTCGGAGAGGGCCAGTCCCGTTTTCTCATCAGCTTCGCGAAGGAGGCCTCCATGCCCCTGCAAGAGCTGGCTGGGCGGCACCAGGTTCCACTGGCACGTCTGGGGCGGACGGGCGGCGATCGCATCCGCGTGGATGGTGCATTCGAGGTTTCGCTGGCCGATGCGCGCACCGCGTATGAGAGCGCCCTTGCCTGACAAACTCGCGGCGCGCATGAGCATCGCCGAGTTCAACGCGCGCCACGAGAACGATCCGGTCCGCCTTCATCGCGCACCCTCGCCGCTCAGCGACGAGCGGATGAAGGAGGAGTGCGGCCTGTTCGGAATCTACTATCCCGGCGAGGACGTCGCCAACCTCACGTACTTCGGGCTGTACGCGCTCCAGCACCGCGGGCAGGAGTCGGCGGGCATCGGGGTCAGCGATGGCCGCGAGATGCGCATGGTCAAGGAGATGGGCCTCGTCTCGCAGGTCTTCGACCAGGAGTCGCTCGACGAGCTGCACGGCCACATCGCCGTCGGCCACACGCGCTACAGCACGACCGGCAGCACGAAGCTCCCCAACGCGCAGCCGATGCTCTTCGAGCACCCCACCATCGGTCCGTTCCTGCTGGCGCACAACGGCAACCTCGTGAACGCGACAGAGCTGCGCGATGAGCTGCTGGCGCAGGGCGTCGCGTTCGACACAACCAGCGACACCGAGATGCTCGGGCTGCTGCTGTGCCGCACGCCCGGTGACTCGCTGGACCAGGTGCTTGCCGCCGCTCTGCCGCGCGCGGAGGGTGCGTACTGCCTGCTGTTCCTCACCCGCGACTCGATGGTTGCGGCGCGTGACCCGCTCGGGATCCGCCCGATGGTGCTGGGGCGCTTCGGCGACGTGGACGCCCCCGGCGGGACGGGCTACGTCATTGCCAGCGAAACATGCGCGCTGGACGTGGTGGGCGCGACGTTCGTGCTGGATGTCGAGCCTGGCGAGATCGTCAGCATCGACGCCTCGGGGATGCGGAGCACCAAGATCCGCCGGACGCAGACCAAGCGGGCGATGTGCTCCTTCGAGTTCATCTACTTCGCACGGCCGGACAGCGTGATGATGGGGCAGTCGCTGTACGAGGCCCGCGGTAACATGGGCCGTGAGCTGGCGCGCGAGTCACCTGCCGACGCCGACATCGTCATCACCTTGCCGGACAGCGGGACGCCGGCGGCGATCGGGTTTGCCACCGAGTCCGGTCTGCCGTTCGTCGAGGGGATGATCAAGTCGCGCTACATCACACGAACGTTCATCCAGCCGTCGCAGAAGCTGCGCGAGTCCGGCATCCGGTTGAAGTTCAACCCGATGAAGCACGTGCTCGACGGGAAGCGCGTCGTGCTGGTCGACGACTCGATCGTGCGCGGGAACACGTCGCGACGGATCGTCGAAGAACTGCGTCGTGCCGGCGCCAGGGAGGTGCACATGCGCATCGCCTCGCCGCCGATCATGTGGCCTTGCTTCATGGGGATCGATATCGCCTCGCGTAACGAGCTCATCGCCGCGCACAACAGTGTGGAGGAGGTGGGACGGCTGTTGGAGACCGACTCGCTGCACTACCTGAGCATCGACGGACTGCGCCGGGCGATGGGGCAGCCGAGCGGGGAGGGGTTCTGCTTCGCGTGCTTCAACGGTAGCTACCCAGTGGCGGTGCCGCAGGGGCTGGAGGGGGACAAGCTGGCACTGGAATTGCCGGTAAGGGCGGGCTAGCCTGCCCGACGGCGATCCCACGTCGAGCGTGTGATTCTGCAAGCTTTCCGGTCGAGCTCAGGATCATAGGACCACGCAAGCAAGCGAGGGTGCGGACGGCGGCCTGTGGCGTGAGCCTCACAGCGCTGGACGCGTTGGGACCCCGACCAGTCTGGCTGGTCACTCTGCCGTAGATGGCTTCCCCCCCCAAGGCGCGGGGTCCGTCACGCTCGGCTGACCGCCCACGACCAGGCCCCTGTGGATGGGCGCCTGGCCGAGCGCGGCCGCTGAACCGCTAGACGTCGACGCCCGGGATGCCGTCTGTCACACCGATGCCCCGATAGAAGCGGGCCAGCAGACTCCTGAGGACGCCATCGACTCCACCCAGCTGGCCCGTTGCGCGGGGGTGTGGCGCCGTCGCATCACTTCGGCACGGACTTGTCCGATGCCCGCTTCCACGCCGTTGGTGACGCGCATCGTCGTGCTTGGGAAGAGGGCGACAGGCGCACTCACTCTCGCAATCACAGGCGGCTCGCCAAGGTGCTGGCTTCCAGCGTCCACGAACCGCACCTCGAAGGACGCACCATGGCCAGCCAAATACCGCCCACCCCGCCGCCCACCCCGCCGCCGGTTGGATGGTCTCCGCCATCTCCGGCGCCGCTGGCGTCGCGGCCCTGGTACAGGACTACTTGGTTCACAGTCCTGACGCTCGTTCTGTTCTTCCCCTTGGGACTCTTCCTCATGTGGAGCCGCCGACCGGGCTGGGGCCGGACTCCAAACTGGATCGTGACAGGAGTTGTCGCGGCAACAGTGGTCACGCTAGGTGTGATAACACCCCAGCATCCTGCCGCGCCCGTCGTAGCCACTACGCCGGCGCCGACTGCTACTGCTCTGTCGACACTTGCGCCCACGCCAACCCCGGTGCCCACGTCACAGCCCACGCCGACGCCGACCCCCCCGCCCACACCACCTCCGATTGTCGCACCAGTAGCGCCTGCCACATCAGGATTCGACCACGGGGCAGCCAAGGCGGCCGGAGCTTCTGCGATTTGCAATGACGGCACCTGGAGCCATAGCGCCCATCGCAGTGGAACCTGTTCTAGCCACGGCGGGGTGAACTGGTGGACGGGTAACCTCGGCCCACCCGGACCCGGCTAGGTCGGTCGAGTGCTACGAAGGATTTCGCGCTTGGATAGCCCCTCGGCGTGCGCCGGCTGACGTCGGTACGCGTGCATGCGTCTAGGTGGTGCGCGGCTGCTCGTTCAACCGGCCAGGATCCAGCTTGAAGTCGGCCTCCTCGGCTGCTACGCCGCCGGCTGACGCCAGCAAAGCAGGGTCACCATCAATGCGGTTCAACACCGTCGCACCCAAGAGACTCGCGACGTAATCTTGAAGTTCGTGCATCTCACCGTGCGGTAGGTCATGCGTGAGGCACTGGATGCGGGCGCGCTTAGACGACTTGTAGATGGTCACCGAGGTTGCCGCCGTCCGAGTTTCCCCAGCCGCCGTTTGAAAGCTGAAGTTGCCGGTCCACATCACCATCGATTGGGTGTCCTTGACCCGACGCAGATCCTGAGCGGCCGAGTGCAGAGTCTGTTCGGTCCTATCAATCAGAGCGGGGACGATCGTCGTCGCGGCGATTCCGACTGCTGCGATGCAGAAAAAGCAGGGCACTAGGACGTGCTTCCTTCTGCTGCAACGGCGGCATTGAAATCGGCTGCGGTAATCTGAGTGACGCTTCCCTAGACGCCTTCGATTATCGATCCTACCCGCCTTGACGACGGGTGCAAGCCGCCCGGATATGGCGCGTATCACATACGCCCACACGTTTCGATCCTCACCCGTCCCGACCATGGGTGCAACGTTCGGGCACGGCGAGACGAAGGCGACGTGCCTGTGGCTGTTTCGATCCTCACCCGTCCCGACCACGGGTGCAACGGTCGGCGGTGAATTGCACATCGTGCTCGCCAAGGTGTTTCGAACCAGGTGTTCGCCGACGCCGTCGTGGCCAGCGCCATCGTGGATCGCCTGCTGGCACACAGCGACCGTTGAGGAACACCCGCGGCGCCAGCTTCCGGGCCCGCGCTTACGCCGCCAAGCAAACGCTCAAGGGACCCAGTGATTTGGTTGCGTGAGCTTCGAGGCCTGTGCACTTTTGGTGATCAGGTCTGTGCACTCTTCGTGGACTCCAAACATTGAAATGGCAGCGCGGCTGCGTCAAACCGCTTGTGAGATACTTCACTTCCCAGTGCCCAGTTGACTACAACTCTTCAATGAATACGGGATAACCAAGCACGTCGTGGGTACGAAATTCATGGTCGCCGCGACGAATCTTCTGCTCGTTGGATACCAGTCGGACTCGGTACATCGACGCTATGTGTCGCTTTTCCCCTGTCGTGATTCCCAGCGATCGGAGCTTTTCGATAGGATTCGCGGCGACGCCCCGTCCAAAGGGTTCCCACTGTTCCTGATGCCCCCGTGCAAGGGGATCCACCCCTACCGAGATATTCGCGACCATCTGCAGCGCAGACAAGCCCGACAAAAGCGGAAATTCGCCTTCAGTGTCCGGCCAGTGAGCCTCCAAGAGATAGAGATATGACCCACGGAGGGCGTCCCACTCGTGGGCGACCAAGGATGCGTCGGCCTCCAGAAGGCTTTCGTCCGGGTCGGAAATCCAAATGGCGAGGGCGGGTAGATCCTTAGCGGGGCCGGTTGAACGATGGAGGATGACCTTCTCAGCGATCATCTCCTCGTAGATATAGCGGCCTCTGGCCGCGATAGCCTCGTCAATCGCTCGCTGGCTTGTGGGGAGAGGATCCATCGAAGGGTCGTTCATCGGGCGGATTGCGCCCAGCGAGCCGTCTTCCCGCAATGCCTCAACTACTCGCTCGATAACAAAATGCCGGTTCTCCACCCCCCATTCAGAGGTGCGCTCGTACGACAATATCGTGCGCAAGGTCGCAGCGACGCGAGTCGCCTTCCGCTCCAAGGCACGGCGTTCCAACTGTTCTGCTAGGCGCCGCAGTCTAGCGTCGTCGATGAAGAGATACTCGCGCACGCGGGATATGATAAGCGGCGCTGTGTGAGGGCGTGGAGGTCAACTCGACGAACCCCCACATGCACACACCCTGGCCGGCAAGGCCTCTGTCAAGATTACCGATCGGGAAGGATCGGCCCAAGAAGTCGTGCGACGAGTAACGACGGAAGTCCAACGGTAGCCATTAGTAGGTCCGATGTGGTCGGCGATTGAGCGGGCGCCTCCTCAACCGCCCTCAAGAGCGTCCGGAGGAGGTCACGGCCCTCCTCCCATTCCGATTCCTCGCGCAGTTGTCGGGCGACCTCAACCATTTCTTCGAACGAGGCGTGCTGCGTGCGCTCCAGAAGCCGATTCCACCGCAGCAATTCTAGGATCTCGTAAGCGCTGGAGCCCCGCATGGTCTCTAGGATCTGGTTCCCGGGCAGCTCACCGCTAGCTGCCTCCTGCAGCAGAGACAACAGCATGCCGACGGGACCGGCGCTGCGTCCTGTGTCGATTGCCAGCGGCTCTGCGATCGCCTTGCGTAGGAACTCGTCAACCCACAACGTTCGTCGTAGCATTCGGGTTCCAACCGCCTCGCGTTTCGCGGCCCACAGGTCTTTGGTGATGTCGCGAAGCCGGCGACCAAGGTCGTGCCGAAGTAGTGCAACGGTCGCGCGGTCGGTAGCGACCTCGAGGTCATCCTTCTCGAAATGGCGTCGGCGCCGGTCGAAGTAGGACTTGTAAGCACGGCGAACCCCTCGCTCCGCCACGTGATAGCCCCGGAAGAAAGCAACCAGGACAGCTTCGTCCTGTCTAAGTCCCTCTGCTTCCAAGCTTATGAGCTCTGCCACGAGCTCAGCTGTCCCTGGTGCGTATCTCCAGCGCCGCCTGTCGCCTGACCTAGCACGCTCCGTCCACAAGGCTCCGTAGTCGCGACGAAGTCGAATCGAGCTAGGCGATGCATCCAGCTCCAAACGCTCTTGGAGCTCCTCGGAGAGCTCCCCGTCTATCGAGCTCGGAAGGCTGCGGCTGCCTGCGCGGACCACGGCCAAACCATAGCTACCACTCGACGGCGTGTGAAACCGAGGCGCGTTTCGAGGCTGACTCCGGCTCATGACACACGGCAGACGCCGGGTCGGCGCCCTCAGCCCCGCACAGCGCGACGCACGACAGACGCGCCGGTGGCTCAGGCACCCCACGGCTGGCCAGCTTCGTCTTCCTGAGGAGCTCAAGGGGCGGTCGCGGAGATCCCGGCACGCGCGAGAGGCCTGGGAGACCATGCATCGCCACGGTGATGTAGCGAAGGCCAACGCGGCACGGTACGGGTACACCAGCCCGGAGGCCGTGCGAGCCCGGGTGCAAGCACGCGAGGCGCGTGAGGACCTCCTCCGCCTCCTCGACACCACGCCGGACGACCTGGTTGCTGCCTACTCGCTGAGCACCGAGGGCGGCCGCAACGCTCTGGCGCTCGGCCGATACTAGCGATGACCAGGCACCGGACGCGGCCGTCTTCTGCAGGCGAGGTCCTCTACGTCGTCGGCGATCCTCGCAGCCGTAGCAACGGCCGCAAGGACCGCGAGGTGTCCGCAACAGCCGAAGCTTCGGTCGATCGGTCCACGGTCAGGCTCGTCCGGGTCAGGGATTCGGCCGTACTCCGCAGGCGCATTGAGCGAGCATCTCTGTCGGAGGCAGCAGTAGCGGACCGTCGCCTCCTGACCGCATCACGACGTCGCCGACCGCGGTCGCTGATGACGGCTCTCGAGAAGGCCAACGACCGCCTCGCGGCCGCCATGCGCGCCCAACTCATCCGTGAGCCGTCGACCACGGCGGAACGGACGGCGGCGACTCTCGAAGCAGCGCTGCGCCGCAGCCGTCGGCGTGCCTACCTCAGTGAAGCCGACCTTGCGATAGCCCGCCTCACCGACGCTGAACGAACGAGGCGTCGTCGCGCAAAGATGACGGAAGGGCAGCACGAACGCGAGCGTGCCAGCGACCGTGCGAGAAAGCGTGCGCGGCGTGGGTCGGAGGAATACGCCGCGCAGTCGCCAGCGGACAGGTGGAGGGAAAGGGGCCGGCGTGGTCTGCCGCCCAGGGAACGACCCTTCGTCGGCGTCGACGGAGAGGGCGGCTACGTCCACGATCCCTGGTGCACCCTTGCCGACTTGCGATGGTGCGGATGTCGGCAGTACTACGCCGCTCTCACGGTCGGTGACTGTACCCTGCGCAACCCGAACGGACAACCGCTCACCCCGTGGCAGTGCTTGGAATTCCTGACAGCGCAGCCAAAGGACTGTCGATACGTCGGATACTTCTTTGACTACGACTCCACCCACATCCTGCGCGGGCTCCCGGCGCGCGCCACTTCCGGCATTTTGCATCCCGAGAGGGACCTGACGCCGCACGACAGCCTGATGACCTTTGTCAGAGACCCGGTCAGCGGGCATCTGTACGGAATCCGGTACATCCCTCGCAAGCTACTCAGCGTAGTTCGTGCAGGTGACCCTGTCACAGACGAGCATGGGCATCTCCAGTTTCACAAGCCCAAAAAGGGCCGGCCCAGGGTCATACGCCAGAACGGGCGCAAGATAGAAATCCATGACTGTGCCGGTTACTGGCAAACGTCATTCCTGCAGGCTCTCACGACGTGGGAGATCGGAACAAGCAAAGAGCGGGCGACTATCCAGCAGTGGAAGGCGCAGCGCAACGAGTTCACCCTGCCGCTCCCCGACGATGTCGTCGCCTACAACGTCTTGGAGTGCCGACTGCTGGCAAAGTTGATGACACGACTCGACAGCGTGGCAGAGGGCTTGGGGATCCACCAGACGGCGTACTTCGGCGCCGGGGCCTTGGCAGAGGCATTGCTTGACAAACACAATGTCGCTCGGTATCTGGGCGACCCGGCAAGCCGGTGCGATGAGCTCGTCCACGCCATCAACTGTGCGTACTTCGGTGGCCGATTCGAGAGCGCCGTTGTTGGTATCGTCCCCGAGCTACACGTGTGGGATATCGCCTCGGCGTACCCGGCAGCCATGGCCAGTCTGCCATGTCTACGTGATGGCAGCTGGGTTTATCACGACCGCGTGCGTCGCCTCGACGCACTCTCGCCGGCCACCATGGTCTACGTCTGTTGGGACGTCATGCCCGCTGCGGAGAGGCCTTTCGGACCACTGCCGTATCGATGCGATAACGGCGCGCTTCTATACCCGCTCTCCGGAGAAGGTTGGTATTGGGTCGAGGAGTTGCGTGCGGCGGTGGGATATAGCGGCTGCGATGGCTTCACCTTTGGTGGGGCGTGGGAGTGGCAACAGACCTGCGATCACCAGCCCTTCGCCTGGGTTCCGGGCTTGTATGAAGAGCGGCAGGCGTTGGGGAAAAACTCGACAGGCATGGTGCTCAAGTACGCCATGAATTCACTGTATGGAAAGATGGCACAGACGAGCGGCGACGGCGGACGATACACTGAGTTCGTCTGGGCCGGCTTGATCACGGCACGGACGCGGGCAAGGCTGTTGGAGGTGGCCGGGCTTGCCGGTGAGGACGCGGTCATGTTTGCGACCGACGGCGTCGGCATGGTGCGTATGCCGTCTGCGCTGTCAATCCTCGCCACGTACACACACAAAGCCCCGCTCGGTGCCTGGGAGTATTCGCCGGAATATGGTGGGCTCCGCCGCAACGTCCTGATGGTGCAGAGCGGCTTCTACATCGAAGGCGAGCAAGCGTCCCTGCCGATGGCGCCCACGACTTCGTGGTTGCACGGGACCGGGCTCGTGGTGTGGGCGTTCGGACGCTTGCCGTGACAGACGGACGACGTCGACTGTTTACCGCCTTCCGCGAGCACGGCGTCGACGCCCAGGTGCGGTTTGGCCCTGACCTGGTCACCGACGGGCAGCCGATCCCGCGACTCTTTATCGGGCTGAAGACAGCTTTTCACCGCGGGCAGCCAGAACTTGCAGGGACGTGGGTTCCGGTGGAGAAGACCCTGCGATTCGATCCGAGGCCGAAGCGTGAGCCGACTCGCCAGCGGCGGAGGGAGACGTTCATCCGTACTGTCCCCGCGATGAATGGCGACGCTCCATCCCCCTTTGGTGTGATGCCGCGTATTACCAAGCCGTCTGCGCCGTACCGAAAATTGGCAGCGAAAGACGAGGACAAGCACCTACACCACGATCAGCCCGATCATGTGGACGGGCAGGCGCAGCTGGTGGGAGACGACTAGCTGAACCTCTGGCTGTACATAGGAATATCATCGCGTCATCGGGGACGGGGCGACGTCAGTTTGTCGCCCGTCCCCGCACTCCAGTGATCAGGACGCCACGCCGTCCAGCTCCTCATCGCCGCGCCCCATCTCGCGTATCCACGCCGGCACGTCCGCCGGCACGGCATCGCGGGCAACCGCGCGCCGCCCGCGAATCGCCAGGGCCAGGATGACCACCGTTGCCCCCACGAACACCGTCGCCGCAGCGAAGGCGTGGTCCGCCCCGACGACAAACGCCTGGTGCGCCTGGGCCGCCGACGCAGCGGTCGCGGCCGACTGTGCCGCCACCTCGCGGGCGCTACCGCCGAACACGGACACCAGCACCGCCAGCCCGAGCGCGCCGCCCAGCTGCTGCATCACGTTGACGAGCCCCGACGCCGCTCCGGCCTCGTCGGGCCGCACCCCGCTCAGCGACGCCGACGTCAGCGGCACGAACGCGAGCCCGTTCCCGGTGCCGAAGAGCAGCAGCGGCACAAACAGCGACAGATAGCCGCTCGTCGCTGACAGCTGCGTCATCAAGAGCATCCCGCTCGTCGACAGCATTAACCCGCCGACCATCAGCGCCTTGCCGCCGAACCGCTCGACCAGACCGCGCGCACTGAGCTGCGACGCGGTGAACAGCGCCACGGTGAACGGCAGGAACGCCAGACCGGTCTGGAGCGGCCCGTAGCCGAGCACCTCCTGGAGGAACTGCGTCAGGAAGAAGAACATGCCGAACATGCCCGCGATGAGGAACAGCCGGGCGATGTACGAGCTGCTCCGACCGCGGTCGGCGAACAGCCGCAGCGGCGTGATCGGCTCCGGTGAGCGCGACTCGATGAACACGAAGCCGGCGAGCAGAGCGATGCCCACGGCGAACGCCGCCAGGGTGATGGTGTCACCCCAGCCGCTGGTCGCCGCGCGCACGAACCCATATGCCAGCGAGGTCACGCCGGTCGTCGAGGTCACTGCCCCGCGCAGGTCGAAGTGACCGTTGCGTCCGGGCGTTTCCGCCAGCGCGGTCCGCGCCAGCGCGAGCACGACGATGCCGATCGGCACGTTGACGAAAAGCACCCATCGCCACGAGGTGAACTGGGTCAGCAATCCACCGAGGATGAGGCCCACGGCGGCCCCGCCGATGGACACCGCGGTGTAGTAGCCGAGCGCGCGGATGCGCTCGCGTCCCTCGGGGAACATGGTCATGAGCAGGGCGAGCGCGGACGGCGCGGCGAGCGCTCCGCCGATCCCTTGCAGCGCCCGCGCCGCGAGCAGCCAGCCGCTCCACGGCGCCAGGCCGCCGGCGAACGACGCGATGCTGAACAGCGCGATCCCAGCCATGAACACGCGGCGGCGGCCGAGCAGGTCGCCCGCCCGGGCGCCGAGAAGGAGGAAGCCGCCGAAGGCGAGGGTGTACGCGGTGATGACCCACGACAGGTTCGCCGCCGAGAAGTTCAGCGCCTTGGCGATGTCGGGGAGGGCGACGTTCACGATGGTGGCGTCGAGCACCACCATCAGCTGGACGGTGAGGATGATGCCCAGCACCAGCTGCGGATGGCGCTGGCGGTCGGTTGCCCGGTCGACCGGCCGGGCGAGGGTTGTAGCCGCTGGCATGAGAGTCTCCAGATGGGGTACGATGACGAAACGGAAGCTTCCTCCGGTAGTATACGGAGGCTACCTCCGTTTAGTCAAGGTATGGTGACCTAGTCGTGGGACGTGAAGCCGCTCCCGCAGAGCGCGAGGCGATCGATCCCGGCGACTCGGCGTCCCCCGATCGCTCCCTCCGCGCTGACGCCGTGCGCAACCGCGAGCGCCTGCTCGTGGCCGCTGCCGCCGCGTTCGCCGCCGGCGGCGCCGACGTGCCCCTCGAGGACATCGCCCGCAGTGCCGGCGTGGGCATCGGCACGCTCTACCGGCACTTCCCGACGCGCGACGCGCTCGTCGAGGCGGTGTACCGCCACGAGGTCGACGTCCTCTGCGAGCGCGCCGACGAGCTGCTCACCACCCTTCCGCCCGATCAGGCGCTGGCCGAGTGGCTGCAGCTGTTCGTCCGGCACGTCGCCACCAAGCGGGGCATGTTGTCCGCGCTCAAGTCGATGATGGGTGCCGACACCAGCCTCTTCGAGCAGTCGCGTGCCCGTGCCGCCGCGGCAGCCACCAAGCTGCTCGCCGCGGGAGCCGCCGCCGGAACCGTCCGCGGCGATATCCAGGGAGCCGACCTGCTGCGCGCCGTGGGCGGCATCTGCATGTCGACCGACCAGGAGCGATCCGAGGCATCGGAGCGGCTGGTGGGCCTGCTCTTCGACGGCCTCCGCCACGGTGCGGTCGCCGCGTCGCCGACGGCTGTGACCGCATCCTCGGTCAGCAACATCTCCGGCTGATCACGCGGCTGGCTGGCGAGCCTCGCTGAGCTCGAGCAGGTGTCCGTCGGGGTCACGGAAGAAAGCCCGGATCTCCCATGGCGATTCGACCGGGGGCGTGAGGAAGGTGGCGCCGCGCTCGCGGAGCGTCGCGTAGGCCGCGGCGCAGTCCGGCACGCGGAAGGCCATCTCATGGCTCACCCGCGCCGGGTCGGGTGGTGCGAAGCTGACGCCTGGCTTGTCGTCTGTCGGCGGACCACCGGTGACGAGCAGCAGCCACGTCCCCTGGAGCTTCAGGACGCAAGAACTGCCGCCGTATTCGCGGAACACGGTGGCACCGACCACGTCGCAGTAGAAGGCGCGCGAAGCGTCGAGATCGGACACCACAAGGAGGTGGGTCAGTTCCACACCCTCGGTCGGGAAGGACATCGCCAGGCTGGTCCTACGCTCGCCTTAGGTCCGCGCGACGACGATCTCCCCGTCGTGCCACTCTGGCTCCGAGTCCATGAGCTCACGCAATTGCCGGAACCGCTGGTCCTGTTCGGGCGTGTTGCTGTTTGAGGTGTACGCCTCCTTGCTGTCCCAGCTGCTGGCGACCCAATACTCCCGGGGATTCGCATCCGAGCGATAGACGAGAACGCTGCGCGAGCCTGGGGGTGATTCGCGCATCAACTCCTCGGCGAGCTGCTCCAGGTCCTTCTGCTTTCCTTCCTTGACCTGCCAGCGCGCGACCGTTCCGTACATCTGAGCTCCTCCATCTTCTCGGTGGGCGCGCAGTATCTCGTTTAGCGCAAACCCTCGTCCACCATCGGTGCGCGCTGTGACAGCGTTCGCCGGCGATCCTCATGGCGTCGCCGGGTGTCGATTTCTCCGTCCCGTCGCGTCGTCCTTGATGAGAGGCCGCACTGGCGACCCGAAAACCGTTGGAGGACGACCCATGTCGAAATATCTGTTCCTACTCTGGCAGGACGAGAACAACCATCCCGCCCCGGGCACCCCAGAGGCGGACAAGGAGTTCGCCGCGTACGGCGCCATGTTCGAGCAGGCGTCGGGCGCCGGCATCTTCCAGGGCGGTGACCCACTGCAGCCGACAGCGGCGACCCAGACCGTGCGGGTTCGCAACGGGTCGACCGAGTCGACCAAGGGCGGGTTCTCCTCGAGCACCGAGCAGCCGATCGGCTACTACGTGCTCGACTGCAAGGACGACGCCGAAGCGGCCACGTGGGCGGCGAAGATCCCTGCGGCAGCGAAGGGCGCCATCGAGGTCCGTCCCATCCTCGTGATGTAGGACCCCACGCACCGACCGGCTCCGCGGCGTGCGGGGTCGGTCAGTGCCAGCCTCGCCAGCGCCTTACGATAGGCGCATTTTCAGTAGCCAAGAACATTCCACGGAGGCACCGCGACGGTGAAGTACATCCTGCTGATCAACGTCCCCGTCGACGCGCCCGCGGAGGCCGACATGATTCAGCGGCACATGGCGTTCGCAGAGGCGGCCGCCGGCCGCGGCAAGCTCGTTGGCGGCGACCAGCTCGGCGACGTGGTCACCGCCACGACCCTTCGC